>NZ_JBFUMV010000009.1:0-140835 GCF_054049175.1 Microbacterium sp. P5_E9
ATGTTGGCGCTGTCCAGATACAGCAGGCCGAACGAGAGGGCGGAGATGACGAACAGGAGGACGACGCCGGCGAGGACGCGTCTGATGATGAAGGTGAGCATGCTGCGCTCCAAATCTCAGGGAAGTGAGAGGGGTCCGGCCCGCCCGATCAGGTGTCGGGCGGGCCGGAGTGGCCTGTCTAGGACTTCGGGACGAAGTCGTAGATGGCCGGGTAGGCGTTCGTCGGAAGCATCTCGACTGACGTGTTCGCGTCCGTCGCGACGCTGCCCTGCACCCGGAAGAACGGGGCGAACCAGGCCTGCTCGACGATGTACGCGTTGAGCTCCTTGGCCGCTGAGTCCTGCGCCGCCTCGTCGCCGAACTGCATCTCCTGGATGTACTCGTTGACCTTGGGGTCCTCGTAGTGGAACGGGTTGAAGACGGCCTGCGGGGCGATCATGAACTGGACCAGCTGCCAGTCCGGGTTCTGCTCCAGGGCCATGAACGACGCCGGGTACTTCGGGGCCAGCAGGTCGGCGATGAAGTTGCTCAGCGGGACCTCGGTGTAATTCACCGTGATGCCGACGTCGGCCAGCTGCTGCTGGACGAGCGTGGGGGCCGCCGTGCCGAATGCCGTCACCGACGGCATGCTGAGCGTGAAGCCGTCAGGGTAGCCGGCCTCTGCAAGGAGCTCCTTCGCCTTCTCGGGGTCGTACGTGTAGAACTCGTCGAGCGCGGGGTCGAATGCGTCGCTCGAGGCGTTGAAGACCTGCGTCGTCGCCGTGCCCTTGCCGGCGCCGATCGCGGTGAGCAGGCCTTCGCGGTCGAACGCATAGTTGATCGCCTGCCGCACCTTGACGTCGGCGAGCTCAGGCTGCTGAGTGCCGGCGCGATCCAGCAGCAGGACGCCTTGGAAGTCGAGCTCGTTCGCGTTGATGGTCCAGCCGGCCCCCTCGACCTCGGCGAGGTTGTCGTTGTTGGCGAGCTTGACGCCGTTCGCCTCTCCCGCCTTGATGGCGTTGAGAGCGGCGGTCACGTCGCCCAGGACGTTGATGACGACCTCGTCGTAATGCTGCGCGTCCGGGTTCCAGTAGTCGGCGTTCTTCGTGTACGCGTAGCTCGTGCCGGTGACGGTGGCCGACGTGTCGAGCACATACGGGCCGGAGCCCACGGGGGTCGTGGGCAGGTCGGCGCTCTCGAGCGATTCTGAGCTCGCGACGAGCCCGGCGGTGCGGGTGAGGTAGCTCAGGAGTGCCGGGTCGGGTGCGCTGAGTGTGAGGACGACCGTCGTGGCGTCGGGTGCCTCGATCGTGGCGACGTTGTTGAAGTAGCCCTTGTCGGGGCCGCTGCCGTCCTTGGAGCGCTGCATGGTGGCCACGACGTCCGCCGAGTCGAGGTCGGATCCATCGCTGAACGTGACGTCGTCGCGGAGGGTGATCGTCAGGACCGTGTTGTCGTCGTTGTACGACCACTCGGTCGCGAGCCAGGGCTCGATAGTCCCCTCGGGGGTGGCGAGGAGAAGGGTGTCGTAGACCGCCTGGTAGAACGGGGCGCGGTTGCCCCACTCCGAGCCCGCGGGGTCGAACGTCGTGGGTGCGAGGATCGCACCGAGCGTGAGAGTGCCGCCCCCGTCCGTGCCTTCGCCGCCTTCGCTTCCGCCTCCGCCCGCGCATGCCGTGATGGCGAATGCGGCGGTGACGGCGATGGCCGCTGCTGCTGCGGCTTTCTTCCATCGGATCATCTTCGAGTCCTCTTGATTCGGGGGCGGTACCACTGCGGACTGCCTCTGGATCGAGACGCTAGCACCAAAGCCGAGCGGTTACTAGGTTTTTGGGATAAAAAACTAGTAACCGCTAGGTTTTTGTCGGAAAGGGGCCCACAATGGGCTCCACGCCCGATCCATCGACGGTTCGGGCGACAGATAGGGTGATGACGATGACGGGCACCGAGACCGACCCCAAGGCGCGCAAGCCGCGTGGGGAGTACGCGAAGACCGGCGCGAAGCGAGCTGCGATCCTCGACGCCGCCCTCGAAGTCTTCGCCGAGTCGGGCTACCGCTCGGGCTCTCTCAAAGACATCGCCACCCGAGTCGGGATGAGCGAGGCGGGGCTCCTGCACCACTTCAAGAACAAGAGCGACCTTCTCGCCGCGGTGCTCGACCGGCGCGACGAGCAGTCCCTGGAGTTCGTCGACTTCACGGACCCGGACGGCTCGGTCGGGCTGCGCGGCCTGGTGCGTCTCGCGCGCTACAACGCGTCGGTACCCGGCGTGGTCGAGCTCTACACGACGCTCTCGGCCGAGGCGACCTCGCCGCAGCACCCGGCCCACGACTACTTCGTGCGCCGCTACGCGTTCACACGCGAGGCGGCGTCGGCGATGTTCGGGCGCCTCGCCGACGACGGCCGGCTGGCCCCCGGAGCCGATCCGATGCGCGCTGCGGTCGCGACCCTCGCGTTCATGGACGGCCTTCAAGTGCAATGGCTGCTCGATCGCAGCGTCGTGGACATGGCCGCCGCCCTCGAGGAGTTCTTCCGCGGCTTCGTCAGCGGCTTCGAGTCCGAGGATGACGACGAGCCCGACCACGAGGTCGACGACTTCGTACCGGGCGAAGAAGTCGCCTAGACCTGCCGCGCAGCCCCGCAAGCCCCCCACAGACCCAGGAGCGCAGATGCTTCCCCGTTCTCATGCCCGCACGCTCGCCGACGGGCAGGGATGCCGCATCCGCACCTTCGACATCGCCACCGGTGAGACCCAGACCGTGCATGTCAGCGATTCGGCGCTCTTCGAGGCGCCGAACTGGACACACGACGATCAGCTCATCGTCAACGGGGACGGAGTGCTGTGGCGCGTCCCGGTCGGCGGCGGTGCACCCGAGCTGATCGCGCTGCACGGCGTGCCCGAGCTGAACAACGACCATGTGCTCGCACCCGACGGAGAGACGATCTATCTGTCCGCGAACGACTGGCAGCTCTACGCCGCGCCGCTCGAGGGCGGTCAGGCGCAGCGGATCACGCCCGACGGCACCCGCATGCACTTCCTCCACGGAGTGAGCCCCGACGGCGCGAAACTCGCCTACGTTGCGCTGGAGCCCGACGCCGAGAAATGGGGGACGGGCGCGCACGTGCGCACCGTCGGAGTCGACGGTGCCGGTGACGCGGCGCTCACCGTCGGTGCGGGGCCGGACGACGGCCCCGAGTACAGTCCCGACGGCGAGTGGATCTACTTCAACACGGAGCGCTTCTCCGAGGTGGCCGGTCACGCCCAGATCGCCCGCATCCGTCCCGACGGATCCGGGCTCGAGCAGCTGACCTTCGACGAGCGGGTCAACTGGTTCCCGCACCTGCCCCCGGTCGGGGATGCCGCGGTGTACCTCAGCTACCCGCCCGGCGTCGAGGGTCACCCCGCCGACCACGTGGTCGAGTTGCGGCTCGTGCGGGACGGGGGATGGGCCGACGCCTCCGTCATCGCCCGTCTGTTCGGCGGGCAGGGAACCATCAACGTGAACAGCTGGTCGCCCGACGGGAGGCGGTTCGCGTTCGTGGACTACCCGCTGGGCACCGATTCCAACACCGACTTCGCCGCATCGGCGGAAACCAAGGAGACCCGATCATGATCCGCGCACCCTTCCACGACGACTGGACGGTCGGCCCCAAGCTCGGCGCCTTCGAGGCGCTCGGCGGCGCGGGCTCGGCGCAGCCTGTCACCCTTCCGCACGATGCGATCCGCGACCTGCCCCGATCGGCCGACAGCGATCAGGGAGTGCACACCGGGTACTACCCGGGTGGCGTCTTCGAGTACGAGAAGTTCTTCGACGTGCCGGCGGACTGGCGTGACAAGACGATCCTCGTCGAGTTCGAGGGTGTGTATCGCGACGCCGGCGTCTTCGTCAATGGCGACTTCGTGGTGCACGAGCCGAACGGCTACAACTCGTTCTCGGCGGTGCTCGATCCGTTCCTGCGGTACGGCGAGACCAATCGCATCACCGTGGAGGCCAAGGCGCACAAGGACAGCCGGTGGTATTCCGGTGCGGGCATCTATCGCCCGGTGCATCTCCTCGTCGCCGATCCGCTGCACATCGCGCTCGACGGGTTGCGCGTCACGACCCCCGACATCGACGCCGAGCGCGCCGTCGTCGCAGTCGCCACAAGCGTCGTCAACGACACCCGCCACACCCGCACGACCCGCGTGTCCTGGTCGATCACCGGACCCGACGGTGCTCTGGTCACCGTGAGCTCGGCGCCCCTCACCGTGCTGCCCGCCAGCACCTCCGTCGCCCGCGCACGGCTCGTCGTCCCGAACCCTGCGCTCTGGCACCCGGACCACCCTTCGCTTTACGAGGTGAGCGCGGTGGTCCACGACGAGAGCGGGGCGCAGATCGACGCGGATGCCGCGACCTTCGGCATCCGTCGCCTCCAGCTGGATCCGCAGCAGGGCCTGCGGATCAACGGTGAGGTGGTCAAGCTGCGGGGCGCGTGCGTGCACCACGACAACGGACCGCTGGGAGCGGTGACGATCGCGGCCGCGGAGGATCGCCGGGTGCGGCTGCTCAAGGACGCGGGCTTCAACGCGCTGCGGAGCGCCCACAACCCGATGAGCCGGGCCATGCTCGACGCGTGCGACCGCCACGGTGTGCTGGTAATGGACGAGCTGACTGACATCTGGACGCGATCCAAGACGTCGTTCGACGGGTCGGCGATGTTCGCCGACCGCTGGCAGAACGACATCGAGGCCCTCGTGGCCAAGGACTTCAACCACCCGAGCGTGGTGCTCTACTCGATCGGCAACGAGATCCTCGAGCTCGCCACTCCCATTGGGGCGACCTGGAGCAGCCGTCTCGCCGAGGGCCTCCGCGCCCTGGACGACACCCGGTTCGTCACGAACGGAATCAACGGCATCATCGCCAACCTCGACAAGATGGCGGCGGCCATGGCGGAGGCCACGGCAGCGCAGGATCCCTCCGACCCGAACACGATGATGGCCGACATGGGCGAGCAGATGGCGCTCATGAACGCCTCGTCGCTCGTCACCGAGTCGACCGAGGAGTCGGCCGCCGCGCTCGACGTCGTCGGCTTCAACTACGCCGACTCGCGGTACGCCCTCGATGCCGAGCTCTTCCCGCACCGCGTGATCGTCGGGTCCGAGACGTTCCCGGCGAAGATCGACGTGATGTGGGACCTCGTGACCCGCCTGCCGCACGTCATCGGCGACTTCACCTGGACCGGTTGGGACTACCTGGGCGAAGCGGGCATCGGCCGCGTGGATTACACGGATGTCGAGGGCTACGAGTCGACCGGAACCGCCGGCCCTTACCCGTACCTGCTCGCTGAGTGCGGCGACATCGACATCACCGGCCACCGCCGCACGATCTCGTACTACCGCGAGATCGTGTTCGGGCTGCGCACCGACCCCTACATCGCCGTGCACCGCCCGCAGCACCACGGCCGGCCGACGGCGACGACTCCCTGGTCGTGGGACGACTCGGTCTCGTCGTGGACGTGGGATGCCGCGCCCGGCGCACCCGTGACGGTGGATGTGTACGCGGATGCCGATGAGGTCGAGCTGCTGCTCGACAGGATCTCACTCGGGGTGGCGGCGGTGGGCGGCGAAAAGGCCTTCCGGGCGAGATTCGAGACCGAGTACCGCCCCGGCGAGCTCGTCGCGGTCGCTCGGCGGGCCGGGGTGGAGGTCGGGCGCCACGCGGTGCGGACCGCTTCGGGCGCGCCGCGCCTCACGGCCCGCGCCGAGGCGGCGGAACTCGACGGCCTCGACTACGTGGCGATCACCCTCGAGGACGAGTCCGGAACGGTGTTCAGCGACGCCGACCTGCTCGTGACCGTGACCGTCGACGGCCCCGGGGTGCTTGCCGGCCTGGCGGCGGGCCTGGCGCGCACCGAGGAGCCGCTCTCTGGGTCGAGCGTCACCACCTACGACGGCCGGGCGCTCGCGATCGTGCGGCCGACCGAACCGGGCGAGGTCACGGTGACGGTGACGGCCGACGGGCTCGAGGTCGCGGAGTTACGCCTCCACGCGCGAGCCTGAGCCCGGTCGCCTGGCAACTGTCTCCGAAACCACTCACCTCGCGCGAATCCACCGACTTCCGCGCGTCGAACTGAGTGGTCTCGCGCGAACTCGGTGGTTTCGGGGCCGGTGGGCACAGGTCGAAGACGCGGTGCGGGGGAGGGGCGGCGGGATCTCACTCCGGCGCGGAGCGCCGGCGATAGGCCGTGGGGCTCATCCGATGGAATGCGCGGAAGCGCTGCGAGAAGTAGAGCGGGTCGTCCCACCCGACCGCGCGCGCGATCTCGCCGATCGACAGGTCGGAGAAGTCCAGCAGCTGGGCGGCGCGGGCCATCCGCTCGCGTTCCACGAAGCGCTGCGGGCTGGCGCCGAGGTGCTCGCTGAACAGGTGCGTCAGGCGTGAGCGCGACAGGTGCGCCACCCGCGCGAGTGCGGTCACGCTGAGATCTCCTTCCAGGTGGGACGCGATGTGCTCCATCACGCGCAGGATGCGGGCGTCGGTGCGCCCGCGGAGCGGGTTCTGGGTGTCGATCCACAGCAGCGCCGATTCGAGGGCGTTCACAGCGAAGAGCTTGGACTGCAGCTGCGGTCGCACGCCGGCGCGCGCGGTGCGACGCAGCTCGGCGGCGATCCGCCGATGCACCTCGTCCGGGCTGTGGACGTATCCGATCGTGCCCGCCCTGATCGGCCAGTCCAGCAGCGGCAGCCACTCCGCACGCGGGTGGAAATGGGCGAAGACGAGCGTCCAATCGTGGGTGGCCGTCGAGTAGTCGTGGCGCACGTGGGGTCGCAGCAGCACCGTATCGCCCGGGGTGGTGATGACCGTTCCGGACGATCCCGTGACGCGACCGGAACCCGCGATCGTGTGCATGAGGAGCCAGTCGTCGGTGCCCGAGACCCGCCACGTGGAGTAGTCAGCCGAAACCGAGTACTCCCCGGCGAGCACCCGGTCGACCTGCGGGTGGAGCGATTCGAGACGAGGTGAGGTGGCGGCATCCATAGCACGATCTTCCATATCGATGACAGCTGAGCCCATGGTGTCAGAAGCAGCCGCCCGGCACAGTGGCGTGCATGTCGAATATCACCCTCAGCCGGTCCGGGACGCTTCGCGACGAGTACGAGGAGCGGGGTGTCGTGCAGCTCTCCGCGGTGCTGAACCCCGCGGAGGTGGCCGAGATCCGTGGCGTCTTCATGGATCTCATCGAGCGCGACCGTTCGGTCGGCCACGACGACGGGACGGGAGTCGACGACGTGCTCTCGCGGTATCCGCGCATCGTGCACCCGCACCGGCGCACCGACCTCGAGATCGGACGACTCGCGCGACGCTGGATGCTGGACCTGCGGGTCGTCGGTCCGGTCGTGGAGATGGTCGGGCCGGTGTACGCGGCGCAGTCGATGTTCTACTTCAAGCCGCCCACCGCTCGCGGTCAGGCACTGCACCAGGACAACCTGTTCCTGCAGGCGCATCCCGAGACCTGCATCGCGGCATGGCTCGCCATCGACGACTGCGACGAGGAGAACGGCAGTCTGCGGGTGGTGCCGGGCTCGCATCGCTACGAAATCGTCTGCCCCGGCGAGGCGGATGAGACCGTGTCGTTCACGAGCGGCGAGGTGAAGCTCCCCGACGGCATGGCCGCACGGCAGACCGAGCTCGCCGCGGGCGACATGCTGTTCTTCCACGGGAGCATGGTGCACGGCTCCGGACCGAACCGGTCGGCGCAACGCTTCCGCCGGTCGCTGATCTTCCACTACGTCCCGGTCTCCAGCGTCGAGATCGCGCGGTTCTACAACCCGCTCCTCACCCTCGACGGCAGCGAGGTGCGGATCGAGGAGTCCGCCGACGGCGGTGCGTGTGGCGAGGGCTGGATCCCTGCCGGACCGCACTGACGCTGTTGCGCGCGGCTAAGAGGATCCCCACGCGGTCTGCAGCGCGCCGGGCGGACGGTCCCAGCGATGGGCCGGATAATCCGTGCTGATGGCGACTCCGGACGGGTCTGCGGCGATCGCGTTGGAGCCGATCGCCGTCCACGGCGCCACGACCAGCACCGACAGCAGATCGCGCGCCGGGTCGGCGTAGATCGCCGCAGCGATCGCGGTGCCGGCCGCGATCAGCTCGATTCTGCTCAGCGAACCCCCGCAGACGCGGGCGATGAGGTCGTACGCGCCAGGGGTCGTGCCCGAGGGCAGCACCTGCACTCCCGGGCTGAGTGCCACGAAGGAGGGAAGCGAGGCGCTCTCGGCGGCCAGCGCCAGCGCCTCGCCGCCGGACGCGATGCCCAGGTCGCCCCCTTCGAAGGCGACGCAGGCGGCCGGTGCATCTTCGGCTGCGCTGGGCGTGGACGTCGCGAAGGGATCGGGGGCAGCTCCACCGGTCCGGTAGACCGCGACGACCGCGACGCCCCCGACCAAGGCGCCGATCAGGACGAGAGACACCACCGCCGCGGACATCCCGAATCCGCGCCCCACCCGGGCGTCGTCCATACCCCGTAGTTTCCGCCCACGACCGGACGATGAACAGGGGCTTGCGGGTCGCTCGGACGAGTGCCCTAGCCGATGACCACGCGGGCGAATCCGAGGGCCTCGACCCGCACCGTCGCCGTCTGGCCGGCGACCGCGACGGCGATCTCCCTCGGCCGGGCGTCGAGGTTCGCCACGAGCACGGTCGAGCCCGCGGCATCCTGCGCTCCGATCGCCCAGACCAGACCGTCCGGGCTGTCGCCCCACAGCCGCCGCGCGCCCCAAGCGCTCAGTTCGGCGAGGAGTGCGATCGCCGCAGCGACGGGGAAGGGTTTGCCGGAAGGAGAGTGGATGCCGCGTGCCCCCCACTCCTCGAAGTAGGCGATGCTCCCCACGCCGGGGATGGCCAGGGCCGCGGCGCTCGCGATGACCCAGGCGGCGAGTTCGGGGGACTGCTGCCGCGCGTCTGCGGATCCGGTGAACTCCGCACCGTAGCCCTCACCGAGGTCGCTGCGGGTGGGCCCAGGCTGGGGGCCGGTCGCCACGTTGTTGAACCGGGGGCGCAGCGCGATCGGCCCGACGTGCACGGGGTGCCCGGACGCGAGCTCGACGGTCTGCTCGGCGACGAGGCGCTGCATCGCGATCGACTCGATCAGCTGCTCAGAGCCGTGGGCATGGAAGAGCGGGGTGACCGTGACGGTAATGCCGTCGAGATCCTCGGGGAGGCGGTGCTGCTCGCGGTTGAGCTCCGTGAAGTGGGAGCGCGCGCCCCCCACCACGGCGACGTCGCTGCCGACCGCGGCCAGCGCCGCGCGCAGCGCGATGACGGCTTCGCGGTCGGACACGTGCGCGGCGTAGCCCGCCTGCTGGAAGGCGGCGACGCGGACAACCTCCAGGCCGCGCAGCGCGGCGACCGCGTCGACCAGCGCCAAGGGGAGGTCGGCGTCGAGGAGGAAGCGCACATCGAGCGGCTTCCCGCTCGCGGCTGCCCGGGTGAGGGCCGCGCGCCAGTTCGGGCTCGCGAGGTCGAGCTCGACGAGGACGAAATCGCCGATCGACGCAGCGTCGGGCGCGGGATCCGGCGCCGTCGCAGCACCGAGGCCGACTGAAGGGAAGCCGTCTCCGGCCTGCAGGTCGATCCGAGCTGGCGCGGCCTCCGGCGCCGTGCTCAGCTGCGGGCGGGACTCGTGACGCGCCGGGTCGGGGCATCCGTCGTCGGCGTGTCGGTGCTCATCCCCGCTGTTGGGTACGGAGGGGTGGGGATCAGCCGCGGCCATCCGGGCGTGCAGGGTGACGCTCTGGCGCACCCGACCGCCGGCGGGCAGCAGGTACGGGAACGGCAGCGCGAGCGGGCGGCTGTACGTCTTGAACGAGGCATCCGTCCAGTTGCGCTGGTCTTCCATCTCGAACACATCGCCGGTGAAGGCGACGGATGCCTCGACCCCGTCGTCCGCCCACTCCAGCGCGGCGATTTCGAAGACCGGCTGGTGCGGGCTGATCTCGCGCGGGAACCGCGTCTGCTCGACGCCTCCGCCGGAGTGCGTCACCGCGAGCTCGGCACCCGCGACCTGGTACGGGTGCAGCACGACCAGGCCGGTGCGGTTGGTCAGGAAGTCCGAGGCCGAGATGGCATCGAACGTCACCTGCAGCCCATCGCCGTCCGCGGCTGCGCGTACGGTGCCACGCACCTCAGCCCCGAAGGCGGCCGTCGACACGGCCACCTCGAGAAACCCCTCGGCGGCCGTCACCGACTCGACGGTGAACGCGGCGGTGTTCCAGTCGCGGTCGCGGACGACGGCACGGATGCTGCGCAGCACGCGACGCCCGTCGAACCGCACCTCGGCGAGCTCGTCGTCGCGCAGCTCGAGCGACCATGGTCCGCTCCGCCACGGCACCGACGGTGCGTGCGAAGAGTCCCAGGCCGTGCTCATGCTGCTGCGCCGCTCGTCAGAGCGTCGTCATCCCGCCGTCGACCGCGAACAGGCCGCCGGTCGCGAACGCGCCATCGTCCGAGGCGAGGAACACCATGATGCCCTCGACGTCCTGCGGCGATCCGGCCCGGCCCAGCGGAATGCGCCCGATGATGGCGGCACGGGCCTCCGGGTCGGAGGTGATGGTAGACACGAGCGACGTCTCGGTATAGGCCGGCACCACGGTGTTCACGCGTATGCCCTGATCGGCATAGGCTGCGGCGACCGTGCGGGCCAGGCCGTGGATGCCGGCCTTGGACGCGCTGTAGGCGGTGAAGTCCCGGCCCTCGCCGTTCAGGCCGGTCGGGCTGCCGGTCAGGATGATCGACCCGCCGCCACCCTTCGCGACCATGGAGCGGACCGCGTGCTTGACGGTGAGGAACGTGCCGGTGAGGTTGATGTCGATGGTGCGCTTCCACACGTCGAGGTCGAGGTCGGCGGCCGCGGCATCCTGTCCGAACAGCTGCACGCCGGCATTCGCGACGACGACGTCGGGTGCCCAGCCGCTCGCGGCGAGTTCGGCGAAAGCAGCCTCGACAGACGCTTCATCGGAGATGTCCATCACCGCGGCGCGTGCCGTCGGACCGATCGTCGAGACGGCGGCAGCGGCGGCCTCGGCATTGCGGTCGGCGATGATGACCCTGGCGCCCTCGGCGGCGAAGCGGGCCGCCACGGCGAACCCGATGCCGGTGCCCGATCCGGTGACCAGGGCGGTCTTGCCTGCAAGTCGGCTCATCAGGTTCTCCTAGCGCTCGATGTGACTGCGCTCGATTTTTTCGAGGTGCAGCATGCGGGCGAGGTTCTTGTCGAGCTCGTCGTCACGGAAGATCTTCTTCCAGTCGTCCTTGATGATGCTCTCGCGACCGTAGTCCATCGCGATGAGGCAGGCGTCGCTGAACGGGTTGTCGCCGCGCAGCCCGTTCGCGAGGGCGACCTGCGTGTGGCCGTACAGGATGCTGCGCGCCGCCGCCTCGGGGACGCCCATGGTGTTGACCGCCTCGCTGAGCGCCTCATTGAGCAGGGCGCCGATCATGCACGCGACAGTCTCGACGAGGGTGGGCTCGAGCTGGGCGAGCTGCTTGATCGTGACCCAGTGCACGTCGATGATCGGCGCGTAGATCGCCCGGACGGTGGCCTCGACGATCGCCTGCTTGGCGGGGTCATCGGACTCGATCGCGGCGATCGCATCCTGTGGCGCCGCGATGCCGCCGAACGTGTCGGCCCACTCCTCAGGCGTCTGCCGCTGCAGGAAGATCGACGGGTGGCAGGGGTGCGCGACGGCGCGGATGACGTCGGCGCGGTCAGTCAGCAGGCCGGCGTATGCCGCGGCCGGGTCGAGCGTGAGCGCGATCGCGCCGGACTTCAGCTGCGGCACGAGCTCGGCAGTTACCGGGCCGAGCGCCAGGTCGGGGACGGCGAAGACGACGATGTCGGCGTCGGCGACGGCGGTCGCGGCATCCGTCAGCTCCCGCCCCGCGTCGATCGTGCGCTGCGCGCCCGCGGGGGAGTTCTCGACGTAGCTGACGTGATGGGCGGTCTTGGCGAGGTTGTTCGACACCCGCATGCCCATCTTTCCGCCCGCGCCGATGACGGCGATCCGGTAGGTCCCTGAGCTTGGAGATGGGGTCCCTGAGCTTGTCGAAGGGTCGGTAGGTGTGCTCACAGCGTGCTCCTCAGATAGTCGAGTGTGATGCGGGTCCAGTCCCGCTCGGCGGTGACGGTGGTCTCGGGGTCGCCCTGCCAGGGCAGCCAGTGCTCGACGATCTCGTTGATGCCGCGCTCGCGCGGGCGGACGGTCTCGAGCAGGTGGGGGTAGTCGTGCAGGCCGGTGCCCATCGGGGCGCCGCTGTAGGTGAAGCCCACCCAGCCGTTGCGCCGGGCGAAGGCGAAGTCCTTCACGTGGATGTTCTTCACTACGGGCGCGGCGATCTCGACAGCGGTGCGCGGGGGCTCGAGGCGAGCGACGACGTTCGCCGGGTCGAGGCACACGCCGAGCCGATCGGATCCGACCCGTTCGACGAGCGCGACGAGGTCGGTGGTGGCGACCTGCTCGTACGTCTCGAGGGCGAGCGTGACTCCGGATGCCTCGAACTCCGGCAGCGCGGCGGTCAGCCACTCCTCGGCCTCGGCCAGCGAGGGGCGGGTCGTGGGACCGAAGAGCATCGACCGGACGAGGCCGGCTTCGAAGATCGCGGCGAGCTCGAGGAAGCGCGTCAGGCGCTCGGGCTCGATGCCCTTCGTGCCCAGCTCGATCGTGAGGTGCAGGTCGCGCGCGGCTGCGGCGGCATCGGCGAGTTCCGTCGCATCCATCGACTCCAGCGGTGCGTAGTCGCAGATCTGGAAGAGGTCAACGCCGAGCTCGCGCGTCGCCTCGAACGCCTCGATCAGCGACAGCTGCGTCGGTGCGAGATCGGAGTGCTGCCAGAAGAACGCGTACGTGCCGAGCCCGATCATGCGTCGCCTCGCTCACCGTCGGTTGACGACCGGGACTCGGCCAGCGCGGCGGCTTCGTCGAGCACCGCAACGAGGTTGTCGGGATCGTGGGCGAAGCGTCCGAGGAAGAGCCCGTCGACGGCGTCGCCCAGCTCGGTGAGCAGCCCCGGGCCGGCCGAGCCGCCGTAGATGACGAACGTTCCTGGCCGGTCGGCGACGGCATCCCGCAGCGCCCGCGTCACGGTCTGGATGTGTGCGACCGGGGCAGGCTGGGCCGCGCCGATCGCCCACACCGGCTCGTAGGCGACGATGATCCCGCCGTCCGGCGCACCGTCGAGCGCGTGGCGGAGCTGGGCGACCGTGCGGGCCGCGGCTTCGGCGGGCTCGACGCGCTCGTCCTCGCCGATGCACAGCACGGGCCGCAGTCCGTTGCGCAGGGCGGCGGCGGTCTTGGCGCGCACGACCTCGTCGGTCTCGCCGAAGAGCCGGCGCCGCTCGGCGTGTCCGATCTCGACCACGCCCACGCCGACCTCGGCGAGCTCCGCCGGGCTGACCTCGCCCGTGAACGCACCGGAGTCCTCGGTCGCGGCATCCTGCGCTCCGATCACGGTGTTCGTTCCGGCGAACGTCTCGAGTGCTGCGGCGATCTGCAGATAGGTGGGGATGACGAAGAACTCGACGGTGCCGCTCGCAACCGCGGGATGCCCGGCGACGACCTGCGCGACGCGCGCGAACCACGCGTGCGCCTCGAGATGCCCGAAGTACATCTTGAGGCTCACGCCGACGGTCACGCGCGGGGGCATCAGCAGCTGCCGGTCTGCTCGTACCGGTCGAGGTCCGCGACCTTCTCGGCGGAGGCCGAGGTCGGGTCGAACCGGTAGGTCAGCCACTCGCGGGCCAGGCGGCGGGCGAGCTCGATGCCGACGACACGCTGCCCGAAAGTGAGCACCTGCGCATTGTTCGAGAGCACGCTGCGCTCCACGGAGAAGCTGTCGTGCGCGGTCACCGCGCGGATTCCGGTGACCTTGTTCGCGGCGATCGCGACGCCGAGCCCTGTGCCGCAGACGAGCAGCGCACGGTCGGCTTCTCCCTTCGCGACCAGCTCCGCCGCAGCCGTGGCGATGCGCGGATACGAGGTGTGGCCGTCGGCGTCCACACCGACGTCGACCACGGACGCGACGCCGGGGTTCGCCTCCAGGTCGCGCTTGAGGATCTCCTTGTAGTCGAAGCCGGCGTCGTCGCAGCCGATGACGATCCGCAGCGGTTCGGGCATGTCAGTTCCTTTCATCCGCGGCACCGGCGAGCAGCGCGCCGACGGCGGTGGCGATGAGGGCGAGCGAGTGCGCGCCCGGGTCGGGGGTGCCGAGGCTCTTCTCCGCATGCGGACGCGCGCGGCCCATGCGGGGGAGCAGGTCAGCGGTGGAGGCCGCAGCCCGCGTCGCGGCGCTCGCCGCGGTCGCCCAGGCATCGGCGAGGCGGGCCCCGCCATCGACGGCACGGCTGAGTTCGGTGCTGAAGGGCACGAGCGCGTCGACCATCGTCTTGTCGCCCACCTCGGCCTTGCCGTAGGCCATCACCCCCGCGGAGGCCGCGGCGACGCCGGCGGAGACGGATGCCGCGCTCGGCGCGTCCTCGTCGCCGATCGCTTCGCCGACCGCGCGGAGAATGACGCCCCAGAGCGCGCCGGACGTGCCGCCCGCGCGGTCCGACCACGCGTCGCCCGCGTGGACGAGGACGGTGCCGGCACCGGCGCCCTGCGCGGCGGCGCGGGCCGCAGCCTCGCGCGCAGCGCGCGCTCCACGCTGCATGCCGATGCCGTGGTCGCCGTCACCGGCGATCTGGTCGAGCCGGCCCAGCTCGTCGACGTGCTCGTCGATGATGGCAGCGGTCGCCGCAACGACGCGGGCAGTCAGGTCCGCGGCCGCGCGGGAGGCGTCGCTCGCGGGCGGGACCGCGTCGGCGGTCGCGGCATCCGTCGTCGTAGTGTCATCGTGGGCGACCGGCGCGACCGAGCCCCGGCGGTAGGCGGGTGTGTCGACGGGTGCGTCCCAGAGGGGTGCGAGCTCGTCGTCCAGCCAGAAGAGGGTGAGCGATGTGCCCGCCATGTCGAAGCTCGTGCAGTACTCGCCCACGTGCGGGTCCACGATGACGGCGCCCGCTGCGGTGAGCAGCTGCGCGATGCGCCGGTAGACGACGAACATCTCCTCGTACTTGAGCGATCCGAGCCCGTTGAGGATCGGCACGACGCGCGCGCCCTGGGCGGTCACGATGCCGGCGGGCAGTTCGTCGAGCAGCCGGGACACGAGCAGTTCGGCCAGTCCGTCGGCGGTCGGGATGTCGGTCTCGTCGATGCCCGGTTCGCCATGGATGCCGAGGCCGATCGCCATGCGCCCCTCGGGCACGCTGAACAGCGGTGCCTCCGCGCCGGGGAGCGTGCAGCCGGTGAAGGCGACGCCGAAGGAGCGGGTGCGCTCGTTCGCGAGCTGCGCGAGCCGGGTGACCTCGGCGAGGTCGCTGCCCGCCTCAGCGGCGGCGGCGGCGATGCGGAAGACGGTGAGGTCGCCGGCGATGCCGCGGCGCTTGTGCTTCTCGTGGGGAGCGGCCGAGAAGATGTCGTCGGTGACGGTCACGGTCTCGCAGGCGATCCCTTCGGCGCGGAGGCGATCCTGCGCGGCATCGAAGTTGAGCACGTCGCCGGCGTAGTTGCCGTAGCTGAAGAACACCCCGCCGCCGTGATGCGCGGCCTTCGCGACCGAGACGATCTGCTGCGTCGAGGGCGAGGCGAAGAGATTCCCCATCGCGGCGCCGTGCGCGAGTCCGGGTCCGACGAGCCCGCCGAAGGCGGGGTAATGGCCCGACCCGCCGCCGATGACGACGGCAACCTGGCCGTCGGGCACGACGGTGCTGCGGACGACGCCTCCGGCGACGCGGCGGACCGAGCGGCTGTTGGCCGCGACGAAGCCGTCGATCATCTCGTCGGCGAAGGCGGCCGGGTCATTCCATAGACGCGTCATCGCGGTTCCTCCCTGGCAGACTCCGCGTCCGCTCTCTCATTTTGGCAAACCGGTTGACCAATTGCAAGCCCTGCGGAGAATCGGATGCGGTGGGCGGCCGCAGCTGCCCACCGCATCCGATTCCATATTCCTACTCGATGGCGAACAGCGTGTAGCCCCCGGCGTTCGCGGCGTTGATGAGGATGCAGTCGATCGACTGCTTCTCGTCCTCGCCGGTCTCGCCGGTCGTGATGAACTTGTCGGCCTGCTGCACGGCCAGCTGCGAGATGAGGACGGCCGGCTGCAGACCMGTCGCCAGCAGCGTGCCCGCCTCGATAGCGGCGACAGCGTCGGGACTGCCGTCGAAGCCCGCGATCACGACCTTGCCGGTGAGTCCGGCCGCTTCCACCGCAGCGACGGCACCGAGTGCCATGGTGTCGTTGCCCGCGATGATGCCCTGGATGTCGGGATCACGCTGCAGGAGGGTCTCGATCTTCGTGAACGCCTCGTCCTGGCTCCAGTTCGCGGTCTCCTTGGCAACGCTCACCAGGTTCGGGTACTGCGAGATGACGCTCGCAAACGCCTCCGAGCGCACGCCCGCGTTCGTGTCGGACTCCTTGCCGGTCAGCTCGATGTACTTGCCGCCGTTCGGCAGCCCGGCGACCCATTCCTCGGCGACGGCGGCAGCGCCCTGGGCGTTGTTCGCCACGATCTGCGCCTCGGCGATGCCGGTCTCGTTGATCTCACGGTCGATGAGGAAGACCGGGATGCCGGCATCCTTCGCCTTCTGCACCGGGCCGATCGACGCGTCGGCGCCGGCGTTGTCGAGGATGATGGCCTTCGCCCCGTTGCTGATCGCGGCGTCGATGAGCTCGCTCTGCTTGTTGGGGTCGTCGTCGTGCGAGGCGACGGACGTCTCGTAGCCGAGCTTCTCGGCTTCGGCCTGCGCGGCATCCGCTTCGGCCTTGAAGAAGGGGTTGTCGGGCGAGGGGGTGATGATCGCGATGAGGCCGCCGGCCTCCGCGGCATCGCCCGAGGCTTCGGAGCTGTTGTCGGAAGACGAGCAGCCTGCCAGTCCGATGGCGAGGAGTGTCGCCGCAGCAGCGGCAATGATCCTGCGTCGCATGTTGTTACCTTTCGATTGAGGGATGTGTTCTCAGGTGCCCGCCCACCGGGTGGTCGGCGGAGTCTTGGGGTGTCAGCCGGTCGCGTCCTGGGTGGTCGGACGCGCCGACTGCTTGTCGGCGGCGGCGAGGGCTGCGTTCTTGGACCGCTTGATGCGCTGCTGTGCCTGATCGAGCATCACGGCGAGGATGATCACGGCGCCCTTGATGGCGATCTGCCAGAACGTCGATACGCCGACCAGCACGAGGCCGTCGCTGAGGAAGCCGATGACGAAGGCGCCGATCAGCACGCCGCGGACGTTGCCGCGGCCACCGGTGAGGGCCGCGCCGCCGATCACGCAGGCCGCGATGGCGTTGAGCTCGAAGGTCTCGCCGAGCTGCGGGGCGGCGCTGGTGAGCTCGGAGGAGATGAGGATGCCGACCGTCGCCGCGCAGAAGGCGCTGATCATGTACACCCGCATCTTCACCTTGCGCACCGGAACGCCGGAGAGCGCGGCGGCCCGCTCGTTGCCGCCGGCCGCGTAGACCCACCGGCCGAACGGCGTGAAGCGCAGGACGAGAGCGGCGATCACGGCGAAGACGACCATGATCCAGATCGCGTTGGGGATCCCGAGCGTGCGCCCGCCGCCGATCGCGAGGAAGCCCTGGTTTCCGAGCTCCGCGGTGCCGGCGAGGCGTGGGTAGGTCGTTCCGCTCGAGATCAGCAGTGCGGCGCCGCGCGCGATGTAGAGCATGCCGAGGGTCGCGATGAACGGCGCGACATTGAACCGGGTGACCAGAATGCCGTTGATCAGGCCGACGAACGTGCCGACCGCCAGCGACGCCAGCACGACGAGCCACACCTGCGGGTAGAGGACCGCGTCGAAGACCGTGAGCTGCCAGCCTTGCAGCAGCGTGCCGGCGACGACGCCGGAGAGCCCGACGATGGACCCGACCGAGAGGTCGATGCCGCCCTTCAAGATCACGTAGAGCATGCCGAGCGCCAGGATCGCGTTGTACGCGACGTGCTTGGTCATCGTGATGAGGTTGCCGAAGGTGAGGAAGGAGTCGGACAGCAGCGCGAAGATGATGATGAGGACGATGAGCGCCACGAAGGCACGGCCTTCGAGCAGCAGCGACCAGATGTCGACGTCTCTGCGGGGGCGGCGCTTGCCGGACGCCGGCGTCTGACCCGTCGGCGCGGTGGTCTGGGCGGTGTTGGCGTTCATGCGTGGTGGCTCCCCAGCGGGTCTTCTTCGGTGGCTTCCCCGGACGCGATCATCAGGTCCTCCCGGGTGGCGGTGGCGGAGTCGAACTCGCGGACGATCCGGCCCTTCGACATGACGAGGACGCGATTGGACACGCTGAGCGCCTCGCCGACCTCGGAGGTGGCGAACAGGACGGCGAGTCCGCGGCGGGCCTCGCGCGCCATGAGCGCGAAGATCTCGGCTTTGGCGCCGACGTCGATCCCTCGGGAAGGCTCATCGAGCAGGATGACGTCGGGCTGGGTCATGAGCACCTTGCCGATGACGACCTTCTGCTGATTCCCGCCGGAGAGCGAGGTGATGGAGGCCGCCGGACCGGAGGTCTTCACCCGGACGTCGTCGATCTGCTTCTGCACGGCATCCCGCTCGCGGCGCATGCTGATCGACAGCCCCTGCACGAAGGACCGCAGGCTCGCCAGGGAGGTGTTCTCGCCGACCGACATCGTCTGCACCAGCCCGTCGCGCTGGCGGTCTTCCGGCACGAGCGCGAGGCCGAGCTGGATGCGCTCGGCGATCGACTCGCCCTGCAGCACGCGTCCGCGCACCTCGACCGTCCCGCGCTGGATCGGGACACGACCCGCGAGCGCCTCGAGCAGCTCAGTGCGGCCGGCGCCCATGAGGCCGTACAGGCAGACGATCTCACCCTCGCGGACGTCGAGGTCGAGGCCGCTCACGGCCAGCCGGGCGGGATTCGCCGGATCCGCGACGGTGATGCCGCGCAGGCTGAGCGCGACGTCGCCGAACGTGTCGAGCAGGTCGGGCGCCAGATCGTCGATCGACCTGCCGACCATGTTCGCGATGACCCACTCGATGTCGATGTCGGCGCGCTCACCGCGGGCGACCAGTTCGCCGTCGCGGAACACGACGGCGTGGTCGGCGATCTCGAGCGCCTCCTCGAGGTGGTGCGAGATGTAGACGATCGCGACGCCGGCCGCGGTGAGCTCGCGGATGAGCGAGAAGAGGACCTCGACCTCGCTGCCGCTCAGCGCGGAGGTGGGCTCGTCCATGATGAGCACCCGTGCTTCGCCGGCGAGCGCGCGGGCGATCTCGACCACCTGCTGCTGTCCGAGTCGGAGCTCTTCGACGAGGGTGCGGGGATCGAGGTCCTCGGCCAGGCGGCGCATCAGCTCGCGGGTGCGGGTGGCTTCGGCCTTGTCGTCGATGATGATGCGCGACCGCACGATTTCGCGACCCATGAAGATGTTCGCCTGAACGCTGAGGTTCGGGCAGAGGCTGAGCTCCTGGTGGATGATCGCGATCCCGCGGCGCGACGCGTCGACCGTGTCGCTGAGCTCGATCTCGAGGCCGTCCAGTTCGAGCGTGCCCGAGGTGGGCGACTCCACCCCGGACAGGATCTTCATCAGGGTCGACTTGCCGGCGCCGTTCTCGCCGAACAGCACCGTCACGGCGCCGCTGCGGATCTCGAAGTCGACGCCTTTCAGTGCGCGCGTCACGCCGTACGTCTTCGTGATCCCCCGTGCGCGCATCACGACGGCGTCGTGGACGGGTGTGATCGTGGGAGTGCTCATTGCTCGACCTCGAACACGACCGGCACAACTGACACCAGCGCCGGATTCACCCGGGTGTAGGCGCCGACGACGTGGATCGTTTTGCCCTCCAGAGCCGCGGGGTCGACGTCGGCCAGCACGCCGGCGCGCACCCTCGAGTTGAACTCGGTCGCGACTCCCTGAAATTCGAGCTGGTTGGTGAACTCGTTGAACGAGACAGTGCCGGTCACGTCGCGCAGCGCCGTGCCGTTGATGGCGGGGCCGATCTGCACCTGCACCGTGAGACCCGCGGGCAGGCCATCGAGGGTCACCGGGAGGATCGCCCCGTTGGGAGCGCCGGCCACGCCGGTGAACTCCACCGGGAAGGAGTAGGAGCTCCCCGCGCCGGGGGCGTGGCCGAAGTCGGCCTCGTCGGCTCCACCCTCGAGGTCGGCGAGGAGCGTCGCGAGGTCGACGGCCTCCTCTTCGATCTGGGGAACGATCTCGCTGTCGAAGCGCGCATCGGCGTACGCGACGGGATCGAACCGCTCGCCGCTCGCGGCCGCCTCGACGTCGGCGATCGGGACGACCTTGGTGGTGAGCACCGCGGCGACCGCGAGTACGACCGCGAGCGCGGTCCAGATCATCCACGGACGAATCGGCGAGCGCCTCGGGGACGGCTTCGGCACTGCCATGGGCAACTCCCTGGAATCGGCGCTGATGGGGACGGGCGGGGTACAGCTTGTCAAACCGGTTGACCAGTTGGCAAGCGCAGCTTCAACATTCGTTTCAGCCGGAAGGCAATGGTGTCGATCGGCCGGGGCCTGTGTATGTTGATCCGCATGCCAGCCTTCCCCCGGGCGCGAACCGCCGCCGGAGTCGTGGTGGTCGGGTCTGCGAACGCCGACTTCGCCACGCAGGTCGAGCGTCGACCGCGCGCGGGGGAGACGGTCATGGCGGTCGCGAGCGATCAGCATGCCGGAGGAAAAGGGGCGAATCAGGCCGCTGCCGCGGCCCGGGCGGGCGCCGCGGTGTGGTTCGTCGGCGCGGTCGGCGATGACCAGCTGGGGCGGGCTCAGCTGGACGCGCTCCGCCGGGTTTCGGTCGACGTCGGTCACGTTCTCGTCACCTCGGCGGCGCCGACGGGTGCGGCGTTCATCACCGTCACGCCGGATGGCGAGAACACCATCGTGGTCGCGCTGGGCGCGAACGCCCTTCTGCGTGCCGACGAGGTGCTGAACCGGCTGACGGCGATCCCGACGCCCGCCGTCGTGCTGATCCAGACCGAGATTCCGGTGTCGACGATCGACGCCGTCGCCGGCTGGTGCGCCGCCAACGGGGTGCGGCTCGTCCTCAACAACGGCCCCTACCGCCACCTCGCCGCCGCGACGCTGCGGGTCGCGGATCCACTCGTGCTGAACGAACACGAAGCCCGCGAACTCTGCGCGGATGCGACCCTGCCGGCCGCCGTGCTCGCCGAGGCGAGCAGCCGCGCGTCGGGCGCCCGGTCGGTGCTCGTGACGCTCGGCAGTGCGGGCGTCCAGCTCTGCACGGAGGATGCCTCAACCCATGTTCCGGGGGTTCCGGTCACGGAGGTCATTGACACCACCGGCGCGGGCGACACCTTCGTCGGAACGCTCGCCGCTCTCCTGGCCGCCGGAGAGCGCCTGGAGGGTGCGACGGCGGGTGCGACCGCGGCCGCCGCGGAGTCCGTCACCTGGCCGGGTGCGAGACCCGCATGACTTGCGATGTTCGAACGCTAGGTTGTTCGCATGCCCGCCTTTCCCGATGATCGATCGGCCGAGATATCGGCCGCTCTCGGCGCCCTGCCCAGCGGCACGCCGGTGTCGGAGGTGGCGCGGCGCCTGATGGATCTGTTCACGAGCGGGTCGATCGAGCCCGGCACCCGTCTCCCGCCGGAGCGGCACCTCGCCGCGACTCTCGGCGTGGGCCGCTCCGCCGTGCGAGAGGCGCTCGCCGCCCTCGAGATCCTCGGCATCGTCGATGTGCGACCAGGCTCGGGCACCTACCTGCGCGGCACGGCCAGCGAACTCCTGCCGCAGACCCTGCGCTGGGGGCTGCTCATCGGCGAGCGCAACACCGCCGAGCTGCTGGAGCTGCGCTCAGGCCTGGAGATCTTCGTCGCCCGACTCGCCGCATCGCGCGGGGACCAGGCATCCCTCGCCGTCGTCGGCAAGCAGCTGGAGCGGATGCGCACGGCCCTCGGCGATCTCAAGCCGTTCGCGCGCGCCGACCTCGAATTCCACCATGCCCTGGCGGCGGCCGCCGGCAACGCGGTGCTGATCGACCTTCTGCATGTCGTCCGTTCGCTGCTGCAGGTGTACGCGGATCGGGCCGTCGAAGACGTGGCCGGAGCCCAGAAGGCGATCGACGAGCACGCCGCGGTCTACGCGGCGGTCGCCGCGCGCGATGAGGATGGCGCGGCGTCGGCAATGGCGATCCACATGGCGACGGCCTCGGCACGACTCGCCGCGGCGACCAGATGAGCACTGCCCAGGAAGGCGCACGATGACCCTGAATCCCAGCCCGATCACCCTCGGAACGTCGGGCCTGGGGCGTGACTCGCTGCCCGGCAGCTCGGAGGAGGCGGATGCCGTCGCTGACGCGATAGCGCTCTTCGAGTCATCCCACACGTTTCTCGACACCTCGAACAACTACTCAGGCGGCCGGTCCGAGGCCGTCATCGGTCTTGCGCGCGCACGGGTCGGAGACCGAGCCACCGATCGTGTGATCACGAAGGTCGACGAAGATCCGGTGACGCACGCGTTCGGTCGCGATCGTGTGCTGCGCTCCTTCGAGGAGAGCTGCGCCCGGCTCGGCGTCGACACGCTGCCGCTGCTGCACTTCCACGATCCGTATTCGGTGACCTTCGCCGAAGCGGCCTCCTCTGGCGGTGCCATCGAGGGGCTTCTCGAACTGCGCGCTGCCGGAGTGGTCGGAGCGATCGGAATCGCCACCTACCCGGTGGACGAGATGATCGAGTACGTGGAGACGGGCGCCTTCGATGCGGTGCTCAGCCACAACCGTTACACGCTCGTCGACCGCAGCGCCACGGAGCTCTTCACAAGGGCGAAGGAGCGCGGGATGACGGTGTTCAACGCGGCTCCGTTCGGCAGCGGCCTGCTCGCGAAGGGCTCGGCATCTTCGTCGACCTATGCGTATCGGGAGCCTTCTGCCGAGCTCCTGGCGTGTGTGGTCCGCATGGAGGAGATCTGCCGCGCGCACGACGTGCCGCTCGCCGCCGTCGCCCTGCACTTCTCACTGCGATCGCCGCTGGTGGATTCCACGGTTGTCGGCATCAGGACCGCTGCCCGACTTCGTGCACTGGACGAGCTCGCCGCCACGGTGATCCCCGATGAGCTCTGGGCGCTCATCGATGATGCGAACGCGAGCGAGTGAGGGCTGAGCGCATGTCACGCAATTGGGCCGGAACCCACGAGTACACCGCGCCGCGCATCGCGCCCGCGCAGACGGTCGACGACGTGCAGCGTCTTGTGCGGGAGCCCGGGCTCGTCCACGCGCTCGGCACGCGGCACTCGTTCACCGACCTGCCCGACACGACCGGCACGCTCATCGATCTCGCCGGCCTCGAGCCCGGGTTCGCGCTGCACGCCGACGAGGGCTATGCCACGATCGGCGCGGGCACCCGCTACGGGGAGCTCGCGCTGCTGCTCGACGAGCAGGGCTGGGCGCTGCACAACCTCGGCTCGCTGCCGCACATCGCGGTCGGCGGCGCGACGGCGACCGGGACCCATGGCTCGGGCGACGCCAACGGCGTGCTGACGACGGCGGTGCGCGCGTTCCGCTACGTCGGCGCCGACGGCGACCTGCACGAGGTGCGCCGTGGGGACGCCGACTTCGCCGCGCAGGTGGTCGGGGTGGGCGCCTTCGGGATCATCGTGTCGCTGGATCTCGACATCCAGCCGTCGTATCGGCTGCGGCAGGACGTCTACGAAGGAATCACGTGGGATGCCGCGCTCGCCGACCTCGACGCCATCACTGGAGCCGGCTACAGCGTGTCGGTGTTCACGCGATGGGACGACGACAGCATCGGCTACGTGTGGGTGAAGACCCGCCTCGATCAGGACCATGACCCGGTGCCCGACGAACTGCTCGACGGTGGGCGCGTCCTCGGCGCCGGCTCGCCGCTGGGCGAGGGCGACAACATCACGGAGCTCGGGGGTGTGCCAGGACCGTGGATGCTGCGGCTCCCGCACTTCCGACTCGACTCGCAGCCCTCCTTCGGCGAGGAGATCCAGACCGAGTACTTCGTCTCGCGCGAGCATGCAGCGGGCGCCCTCAATGCCGTGCGTGCGCTGGCCTCGAGCATCCAGCCGCACCTCCTCGTGAGCGAACTGCGCACGGCCGCCGCCGACGACCTCTGGCTGAGCGGCGCCTATGGGCAGGACGTGATGGCCATCCACTTCACCTGGTACCGCCACGACGAGGTGTACGGCCTGCTCCCATCGATCGAGGCGGCGCTCGCCCCGTTCGGGGTGCGGCCGCACTGGGGCAAGGCGCACCGGTTCGACGCGGCATCCCTCGCCAGGGTGCACCCGAAGCTCGCCGATGCCCGGGCGGTGTTCGAGCGCCTCGACCCGGAGGGCCGCTTCTGGAACGCGCACCTCGAGCGGGTCGGCCTCCGCGACCCCCGCTGACCCTCCCGCAGCGCGCCGACCGAACCCTGGATGGCTCGGCGTCGTCAGAAGGTGGCGCAGGTGGTCGTATGCCTGTGACCGAGGTGACCGTTTGCGACCCCTTCAGCGGCCGGATGACTGCGACGCGAGCGCGGCGTCCCGCGCGTCGGGGATCGGGATGGGCGTCGTGCCGGCGATCTCGTCGCTGAACTCCTCCGGCACCGGCTGCACCACGCGGATGGGGAGCGTCTCGTCGATCGTGAGGCGGAAGCGCCGCGACTCGTGGCGACGGACCCGGCCGGAGGCCAGCATCCAGGTCGCTCCGATGGCGAAGGCGACGAAAGCGCCGACCGCACCCAGCATGATGGCGACGCGCGGACCATACTCCGCGGCCACCCACCCGACGATGGGAGCGCCGATCGGCGTGCCCCCCATCAGGATCGCCATGTAGAGCGCGAGCACGCGGCCGCGGAGCGCCGGATCCGTCGTGGTCTGCACGTAGCCGTTGGCGGTGGTCAGCGTCGTCACGACGGCGAACCCGGTGACCATGAGCGTGAGTGCGTACAGCCAGTAGCTCGGCATGAACGCCGAGACCGTGGCGGCGACGGCGAACAGCGCCGTGCCGCCGATGACGAGCCGGATGCGCGCGCGATCCCGCCGCGCGGCCAGCAGCGCGCCGGCGAGCGACCCGACCGCGAGGATCGAGCTGAGCAGACCGTAGCCGTCGGCCTCCTGGCCGAACTCGATCGCCATCGTCGAGGCGAGGATCGGGAAGTTCATGCCGAACGCGCCGAGCAGGAACACCATCGCGAAGATGACGAGGATGTCCGGCCGCTTCTTCACATAGCGGAAGCCGTCGGCGAGGCGTCCGGAGCCGTTGGCGCGGGCGCGGGGGATGAGCTCATGCGTGCGGATGAGCATGAGCGCGACGATCATGCCGAGGAAGGTGACGCCGTTGACGAGGAACACCCAGCCCGTGCCGACCGCGACGATCACGATGCCGGCGACGGCAGGCCCGATCATGCGCGCGCCGTTGAAGGAGGCGGCATTCAGTGCGACCGCGTTGGAGGCGTTCTCGCGGGTCACGAGGTCGGACACGAACGCCTGTCGCGCGGGGTTGTCGAACGCCGAGACCACGCCGAGGGCGAGCGCGAAGGCGTACATGAKGGGGAGGGACATGACCCCTTGGAGGATCAGGATGCCGATCACGACGCCGATCACGAGCAGCAGCGACTGCGTGACCATGAGCAGACGCCGCCGGTCGAACCGGTCGGCGACCCAGCCCGTCGCCCCCACGAGCAGCAGCGGCGGAGCGAACTGCAGCGCCATCGTGATGCCCATCGCGGCGGCGTCGTTGTCGGTGAGCTCGGTCAGCACCACCCAGCTGAGCGCGGTGGCCTGCATCCAGGCGCCGATGTTCGACACGAGCGCGCCGATGAACCAGACGCGGTAGTTGAAGACCGAGAAGGAGCGGAACATCGCGCTCATCGGGCGGCCACCGCCAGCATGATCCCGGCGGCTTCGGCGAGCAGGTGACGCTGCTGCGGGGTGAGCGCGGCGAGCGCCTCCTCGAGCCACGCGTCGCGGCGCCGCACGGTCTCTTCGACGACCTCGCGTCCGGCATCCGTCAGCGAGAGGTTGACCTTGCGACGGTCGTCGATGTCCGGCGTGCGGGCGAGGTACCCGGACTCCTCGAGGCAGTTGACGGTGCGATTCATCGACGGCGACGACACCCGCTCACGGTCGGCGAGCTCCCCGAGGGTGTGCGGCCCGTGCATCTTGAGGGCTGCGAGCACCGCGAACTGACCGTCGCTCATGGCGTCGATCGCACGCTCGGCGCGCAGGCGGCGGGCGAGGCGGAAGGTCGCCATGCGGAGTTCGGATGCCTCGGCAGGCAGATCCTCGACGGTCGGGGCGGCAGGGGTATCCGTGGCGGGGCTCATAACGATCGTTAGCCTAGCTCATTAGCCTTGCTAAGTAAATCTCCATCGTGCTGCTGCGCGTCGAATCCCCGCACGGGGGGCGGGCTGCGGCATCCGATCTAGACTCATCCGCATGCCAGAGTTCACCGATGCACATGGCATCGACATCGTCTATGACGTCCATGCGGCCAAGACCACGCCCCGGGCTGTGGTGCAGCTGCTGCACGGTCTCGGAGAGCACGCCGGGCGGTACGCCGCGCTCGTGGAGTCCCTCACGAGCGAGGGCTACATCGTGTACGCGGACGACCACCGCGGGCACGGGCGCACCGGCATGAAGCAGCACGGCGACAAGGACAAGCTCGGCCGACTCGGACCCGGCGGGCACCGCGCCGCCGAGGATGCGCTCTGGCAGTTCACCCAGTTCATCCGCGCCGAGAACCCGGGGCTCCCGCTCGTGCTGCTCGGACACTCGTGGGGGTCGTTCCTCTCGCAGATCCTCGTCAACGATCACCCGGACGGATACGACGCGCTCATCCTCTCGGGATCGGCGCTGCGGTGGCCCGGGTCGCTGAATGCGGGCGACCTCAACGCACCGTGGAAGCACAAGGACGCCAAGGGCGTCGAGTGGCTGTCGTCCGACCTCACGGTCGGCGATGCGTTCCTCGAAGACCAGCTCACCACGAGCCAGCCCATGCTGAAGCTCTTCGGACCGATGGCGGCGTTTCGCATCTTCGGCAAGCCGCGCAGGAACCTGGGGCACGACATCCCGGCCCTCCTGCTGGTGGGACGCGACGACACCGTCGGCGGCCCGCGCAGCGTTCACAAGCTCGCCGAGGCCTACCGCACCCGGTCGGGGCTGACGGATGTGACGACGCTCGTCTACCCGGGCGCGCGCCACGAGATCTTCAATGAGGTCGTGCAGGCCGACGTCCGCGCCGACGTCGTGGCGTGGCTCGACAAGCGGTTCCCCGCGCGCGACTGAGCCCCAGCGCGCGGCGCTGGACGTCGAGCATTGACGTGGAGCCCAGGGAACGGGCATGCTGACACTTAGCGCTAGCGGTGGGAGCGCTCCCACGGGTGGTGCGGCGTCGACAGAGCAGTCGGCGCGGTCGATGAAGACCTAGCAGAGGAGCCGTTTCATGTCCCCCCAACTCCGCCCATCCCGCCATCGCTCGCGGATCGTGCTCGGAGCCGTCGCGCTCCTGGCCGGTTCGCTCGCGCTCCCGCTAGGCGCGACCGCCGCCGCGGGCGCGGAACCCGGCCTCGCCGGTTCGACGCTGTTCGTCAATCCGTTCAGCACCACCCTCGAGGCGGCGCAATCGCTCGACGGACGGGCCCGCGACGACGCCCAGCTGCTGGGGAGCATCCCATCCGCGGAGTGGTTCACGAAAGGCACGCCTGCCGAAGTCGAGACCGCGGCGCGCCGCTACGTCGACCGCGCCAGCGAAGTGGGCGCGATGCCGGTCCTGGTCGCGTACAACCTGCCGTTCCGCGACTGCGCGCAGTACTCCGCGGGCGGGGCGGCCAGCACCGCCGACTACGAGGCGTGGATCGACGGGCTCGTCGCCGGCATCGGCGGCCGCCCGGCGACCGTGATCCTGGAGCCCGATGGCCTCGGCATCATTCCGCATTACACGACCATCAACGGCGACCACGAGTGGTGCCGGCCGGCCGACGCCGATGCCGCCACTGCTGCGGCCGATCGTTTCGCCCAGCTCAACTACGCCGTCGACGCGCTCGGCGGGTCGGCAGCGACATCCGTCTATCTCGACGGCACGCACAGCGGCTGGCTCGGCGTCGGCGATATCTCGGATCGCCTCATCAGGGCGGGTGTCCAGCGGGCCGAAGGGTTTTTCCTCAACGCGTCGAACTACGTCGAGACCGAACGGCTCGCCAAGTACGGCACCTGGGTCTCGGACTGCATCAACCTGTCGGTGAACTCCTGGTGGGAGCCCGGTTGGTGCGCGAGCCAGTACTACCCTGCGAACCCCTCGGACTTCTCGACGTGGGGGCTCTCCGACGCCGAGTACGCCAAGGCGTATGCGCAGACGGGCGTCACACGCGACCCGGCGACCCAGGCGCACTTCGTCCTCGACACCAGCCGCAACGGAGAGGGCCCATGGTCGGGTCCGGCCGCGGCGTACCCGGGTGCGCCGGCGGGCGCCGACCCCCAGGTGTGGTGCAACCCGCCCGAGCGCGGACTCGGGGCGCTGCCGACGACCAGCACGGGTGACGCACTCATCGATGCTTACCTGTGGATCAAAGTCCCCGGCGAGTCGGACGGCCAGTGCTACCGCGGCACGGGAGGCCCGCTCGACCCCGAGCGCGGCATCGAGGACCCTGCGGCGGGTCAGTGGTTCGTCGAACAGGCGCATGAGCTCATCGAATTCGCCGAGCCACCGATCGACCCTCTCGACTGCCACGTGAGCTGGGATGCGGCGGGTGCAGGCAACGCGTTCTCGGCCAAGCTCCACGTCGACGGTGCGACCGGGCTGCCGCTGTCATTCGTATGGTCCGGCGACCAGAAGGCCACCAAGGCCACGCGCGCCACCGTCAGCCAGGCCGGTCACGTGGTGACCCTCACGGCGAACGGCGCATCCAAGCCCGGAAAGGCGCCCGACGTCGTACTGAGCGGGAAGGGCTCCGCTGAACAGCCGTGGATCTTCTGGCTCGACGGGAAGGCCTGCACCTCCGATTGACCGGGAGAGGGGAGCGGACTGACTCAGTCCGCTCCCTTTCCCATGGGGACCGGATGCCGAGCCGCGACGAATCCCACGGCGAAACCACCCGGTTCACGCGAAACCACCGAGTCCTGCGCGCGAAACTTTGTGGTTTCGGCAGAACTCGGTGGTTTCGCGCTGAGCCAGCCGGAGCTGGCTCAGCGGAGGGCGTCAGCTCGAGGAGAGCGTCAGTTGGACGACCAGCGGGGGACAGACCCGCCGCCGGTCGCGCGCCGTGCGCCGCCGCCGCGGGGGGCGCTGCTGCTGCGCGGAGCGCCGTCCTGGCGGGGCTGACCGCCACCCGAGCGACCGCCACCGGTGCTGGCGCCGCCGGAGCGACCGCCACCGGTGCCGGCGCCGGAGCGACCGCCGMCCGTGCTCGCGCCGACAGTCGCTCCACCGGAGCGTCCGCCGCCGGAGCGCGATGCGCCGC
This sequence comes from Microbacterium sp. P5_E9, assembly GCF_054049175.1. Lineage (NCBI taxonomy): Bacteria > Bacillati > Actinomycetota > Actinomycetes > Micrococcales > Microbacteriaceae > Microbacterium > Microbacterium sp. P5_E9. Next base: position 29,439 of record NZ_JBFUMV010000009.1, read on the forward strand.
CGCGGCCGCCACCCGAGGGGGCGCCGGTGCGAGGTGCGCCGCCGCCGTTGCGGGGGCGTCCGCCGGAACGCTGCTGCTGGGGCTGCTCGGTGACGGGAGCCGGCTTGACGTGCGCGGCCGGCTCACCGACCAGCTCGACGATGGTCGCGGCATCCGCGGCGACGCGCTCGAGAGGCGCGGTGATCTGCGCCTTGCGGAGCAGGTCGGTGACGTCCCGGCGCTGCGCGTCCAGGGCGACCGTGACGACGATGCCCTCGGCGCCGGCGCGGGCGGTGCGGCCCGAGCGGTGCAGGTACGACTTGTGCTCCATGGGCGGGTCGACGTGCACGACCAGCTCGACGTCGTCGACGTGCACACCACGCGCAGCGACATCCGTCGCCACGAGCACGCGCACGCCGCCCTTGTCGGCATCCGCTCCGAACGCGGCGAGGTTGCGCTCGCGGGCGTTCTGCGAGAGGTTGCCGTGCAGGTCGACGGCCGGGATGCCGGCGCCGGTGAGCTGCTTGGCGAGCTTCTTCGCCTGGTGCTTGGTGCGGGTGAACAGGATGCGGCGGCCGCGGCCGGACGCGAGGTGCTTGACGAGAGCGGTCTTCTCGTCGGCGTCGCCGACGATGAACACGCGGTGGGTCATCTGGCCCTGCGGAACGCTGGACTCGTCGACCTGGTGGCGCACCTCGTCGCGAAGGAATCGGCGCACGAGGGTGTCGACGCCGCCGTCGAGGGTCGCGCTGAAGAGCATGCGCTGGCCGCCCTGCGGCGTGGCGGTGAGGATGCGGGTGACGCCGGGGAGGAAGCCCAGGTCGGCCATGTGGTCGGCCTCGTCGAGCACGGTGATCTCGACGCGGTCGAGGCGCACGACGCCCTGCTTCATGAGGTCTTCGAGCCGGCCGGGGCAGGCCACGACGATGTCGACGCCGTTGCGCAGCGCGGTCTCCTGCGGCTTCTGGCTGACGCCGCCGAAGATCGTGGTGACCTTGAGGCCGGTCGCCGCGGCGAGGGGCTGGAGGGTCGCGGCGATCTGCGAGGCGAGCTCGCGGGTCGGGGCGAGGATCAGGCCGCGGGGCCGTCCGGGGGTGACGCGGGCGGCCGAGCCGCCGGAGAGGCGCGCAATCATGGGCAGCGCGAAGGCGATGGTCTTGCCGGAGCCGGTGCGGCCGCGGCCGAGCACGTCGCGACCCGCGAGCGAGTCGGGCAGGGTGTCGGCCTGGATGGGGAAGGGCTCGGTGATGCCGGAGGCGACGAGCGAGTGGGCGAGGGCCTCGGGCACGCCGAGGTCAAGGAAAGAGGGCATGGGGATGCTTTCGTGGTTGCAAGCTCGCGGATCGTCCGGCAGAGCGAGGGAGTTGGGCGACGGCGCGGGATCGCGCATCGGTTCGCCGATCGAAAAGACGTCGCGGCTCAGAAGGCCGGGAATCATGACGTCGACGCAGCAGCTTGGGAGAGCCGCAGCCTTCACCTTAGCAGGCGGTTGTGCCGCGACCCTGTGCGTCGGCCCCGCCGGCCGGCGCCGTGCGCCCGGCGGCCCGCCGTCCCGCGCCGCGGACCGGCACGCCTAGGCTGAGCGTCATGCACGGCGAATTCAAGGTGCCCGGTGGAAAGCTCGTCGTCGTCGACCTCGAGGTGCGTGACGGCCGCATCGCGGAATTCCGCCTCGCGGGCGACTTCTTCCTCGAACCCGACACCGCCCTCGACGACATCGACGAGGCGGTGAACGGATTGCCCGTGGAGACGGATGCCTCGGCCATCGCCGCAGCCGTGCGCGCGGCTCTCCCCGAGGGCGCGCAGCTGCTGGGCTTCACCCCCGAGGCGGTGGCCACCACTGTGCGGCGGGCCCTCGTGACGGCGCCGGGCTGGCGCGACTTCTCGTGGGAGATCGTGCACGAGAAGCCGGTCTCGCCGCGGATGAACCTCGCGCTCGACGAGGTGCTGACCGGGCGCGTCGGCGACGGCCGGCGCAAGCCGACCCTCCGCCTCTGGGAGTGGAACGAGTCCGCCGTGGTCATCGGATCGTTCCAGTCGTATCGCAACGAGGTCGACCCGGAGGGGGCCGCGCGCCACGGCTACGACGTGGTCCGCCGGATCTCGGGTGGGGGCGCGATGATGATGGGTGCGAACTCGATCGTGACGTACTCGCTGTACGTCCCGGCATCCCTCGTCGCGGGGATGACCTTCGCCGACTCGTACGCGTTCCTGGACGACTGGGTGCTGCAGGCGCTGCGCTCGCTCGGGATCGACGCGACCTATCAGCCGCTCAACGACATCGCGTCGCCGCAGGGCAAGATCGGCGGGGCCGCGCAGAAGCGCCTGGCGAACGGCGGGGTGCTGCACCACGCCACGATGAGCTACGACATGGACGGCCAGGTCATGACCGAGGTGCTGCGCATCGGCCGCGAGAAGCTCAGCGACAAGGGCACCGCCTCGGCCGCCAAGCGCGTCGACCCGCTGCGGCGTCAGACCGGGCTGTCTCGCGAGGCGATCATCGAGCGGCTCAAGGAGACGTTCGCGAACCTCTACGGCGCCGCGCCTGGACACATCACCGACGACGAGTACGCCGAGGCCGAGGCCCTCGTCGCGACGAAGTTCTCGTCCGACGCCTGGCTGCACCGCGTCCCGTGACGGTCCCTGAGCCTGTCGAAGGGCCGACCGTCGGCCGCGTCACCATCCACGAGGGCGACAACCTCCAGGTGATCCGCGGCTTCGCCGACGGCTCGTTCACCCTCATCTACCTCGATCCGCCGTTCAACACCGGCCGGGTGCAGGCGAAATCGGTCCAGACGGCGACCTCATCGGGCGGTGGAGCGGATGCCGGTGCCGTCGTCCGCCGCGGCTTCCACGGCCGGGAGTACGAGCGGCTGAGCGGCGACCTGCGCAGCTACGACGACAGGTTCGGCGACTACTGGAGCTTCCTGGAGCCGCGACTGATCGAGGCGTGGCGACTGCTCGCCGCCGACGGCACGCTCTACCTGCACCTGGACTACCGCGAGTCGCACTACGCGAAAGTCCTGATGGACGCCCTGTTCGGCCGCGACCGCTTCCTCAACGAGCTCATCTGGGCGTACGACTACGGGGCGAAGAGCCGACGCCGCTGGCCCACCAAGCACGACACGATCCTCGTCTACGTCAAAGATCCCGCAGGCTACTGGTTCGACTCGGAGGCGGTCGACCGCGAGCCCTACATGGCACCAGGCCTCGTCACCCCCGAGAAGGCGGCGCGCGGCAAGCTCCCCACCGACGTCTGGTGGCACACGATCGTGCCGACCGCAGGACGCGAGAAGACCGGGTACCCGACCCAGAAGCCCGAGGGCATCCTGCGCCGGATCGTGCAGGCCTCCACACGCCCCGGCGATCGGGTGCTCGACTTCTTCGCCGGCAGCGGCACCACGGGCGCGGTCGCGTCGGCGCTCGGTCGCGAGGCCGTGCTGGTCGACGACAACCCTGCCGCGATCGCCGTGATGCGGGAACGGATGCCGCATGCCGAGGTCGAGGGGAATCCCCTCCTAGGCTGAACCCATGCGATTCGGAACCTTCATTCCCCAGGGCTGGCGCTTCGACCTCGTCGGCATCGATCCGGCCGACCAGTGGCGGGCGATGTCAACGCTCGCCCGGCAGGCCGATGAAGGTCCCTGGGAGTCGCTCTGGGTGTACGACCATTTCCACACCACTCCCGTCCCGAGCGAGGAGGCCACCCACGAGGCCTGGACGCTGATGGCCGCCTTCGCCGCCTCGACCAGCCGCATCCGCCTCGGCCAGATGTGCACGTGCATGGGGTACCGCAGCCCCGCCTATCTCGCGAAGGTCGCCGCGACCGTCGATGTCATCTCCGGCGGACGTGCCGAGATGGGCATCGGCGGCGGGTGGTACGAGCACGAGTGGCGCGCGTACGGCTACGGGTTCCCGCCCGTTCCGGAGCGCCTGCGGATGCTGCGCGAAGGCGTCGAGATCATGCACCAGGCCTGGACCACCGGCGAGGCGACCCTGGACGGCACGCATTACCAGGTCGACCGGGCGATCGTCCGGCCGCTGCCGCTGCAGGAGGGCGGCATCCCGCTCTGGGTCGCGGGAGCCGGCGAGAAGGTGACGCTCAAGATCGCGGCGCAGTACGCGGCGTACACGAACTTCGCCGGAGACCTCGAGGAGTTCGATCGCAAGAGCGAGATCCTCCGCGGGCACTGCGATGCGCGCGGCCGCGACTTCGCGGAGATCACCCGGTCGTCGAACTTCAACACGATCGTGGGTGCAACCGAGGCCGAGGCATCCGATCGCCTCGCCGCGGTGAAGGCGCGACTGCTGCCGCACGTCGGCCAGGACCGCGCCGACGCGATCGAGCACGACTACCGCACGTCCGACGGGTTCGGCACCGCCGAACAGGTCGCCGAGCGCCTCGCGCTGCGCGCCGAGCACGGGCTCGGCTACGCGATCCACTACTTCCCCGAGGCGGCGTACGACCGCTCCGGGCTCGATCTCTTCGAGCGCGAGGTCATCGGCGCGCTGGCCTGACCTGTCTCCAGCGCTCGCGCGGTCGAAACCTGGAAACGCGGTCGTCCTGTTCGGGCGCGTCTGGCGGTTTCGGCCGCGCGAACGAATCAGACGCCGGGATCGCCTGCCCGAGCCCGCGCCCCGGGGCTACATCAGCGCGAGCACGCTCGCGAACGCGTTCGGCATCACCGCGGGGGTCGAGGGGTCGCCGTCGAAGACGCGTCCGGCGGCGATGTCGGTGGCCCAGGACGTCCAGCCGGGGTCGCCGTCCCGCACGAACGCGGTCGCGGCTCCGTGTACTGCGGCGGCGAGAGCGGCCGGCGGGGCGTCTCCGGCAATGGCCGACACGCCGTCGGCGTCCAGGCAGTCGAACCAGAACGGCACGTCGAGGCAGTGCACGGCCCAGCCCATCTTCGGCGATGACCACGCGAAGCGGTACACCCAGGTCTGCGAGTCCGCGCGCTGCGCGTGGCGGATGTCGGCGATGCGCACGACCGCGGTGCGGAACAGCTTGTCGGTCATGTACCGGCCGAGGATGGCCGCGGTGCCCTTCGAGCGCGACTCCTCGTTCGCGGCGAGATACTCCTTGCGTCCGGCCCGGCGAAGGCCGAGCTGGCCGAGCGCGAGTGACACCGGCACGAAGCGCAGCTTGCCTTTCTGCCCGTCGGTGATCATCGTGAACTCGTCATCCGTCGCGCCCAGCACGAGCGGCTTGTCGGCGCCGACGCCGGCCCGCAGCGACGCCAGCGTCGACCGGGGGATGAGGTCGCCGTCGATGGCCGGCCCCCAAGGGAGGCCTTCGTCGAGGAACACGCGCACGCCCGCCATGGGGTTGCGGCCCTCAGGTGCGCTGGCCTTCTCCTGCAGTTCGAGCAGCCGCGCTTCCGGCACGGACGCGAACCCCTCGCGGGTCGGCGGCACACCTGCGAGCTTCGCGAGCTGAGCCGAGAGTTTCCACGCGCGCTCCGGGGCGATGTCGCCGAGCGCGCCGGAGAGCACCCAGACCGCATGGAAGAGGTGCTGCGCGGCCGGCATGCCGAGGAGGGTCAGCACGGCGCCGCCGCCCGCGGACTGGCCGGCGATCGTCACCCGGTCGGGGTCGCCGCCGAACGCCGCGATGTTGTCGCGCACCCACTCCAGGGCGGCGATCCAGTCGCGAACCCCGCGGTTCGAGGGGGCGCCCTGGATGTGCCCGAAGCCGTCGAAGCCCAGCCGGTACGAGACCGAGACCGTCACCACGCCGTCGCGGTTGAAGGAGCGACCGTCGTACCAGGGGCTCGCGGGCGAACCCGCCGTGTAGCCGCCGCCGTGGATGTAGACGAGCACCGGGAGCGAGGCATCCGTGGATCCCGGAACGGGGGTGAAGACGTTCACGTTGAGGGTCGACTCGCCGGGAACTGACGGCTCAGGGATCAGCGTGATGCCCTTGTCGCCGCGCTGGGCCGTCGCGCCGAATTCCACGGCATCGCGGATGCCCTCCCACGGCTCCGGCGGCACCGGCGCGGCGAACCGGAGGTCGCCGACCGGAGCCTGGGCGAACGGGATGCCGAGGAACGCGGCGGATGCCTCGGCAGTGCCGGGCTCGCCGCGCCAGAAGCCGCGCACCCGCCCGGGGGCGATCGCCACGACGGGAGTCTGGGTATCGATGATCATGCGGGGTTCGTTTCCTTGGTCGGGACCGTGAGCGCGTCGAAGAGCTGGCCGACGATGCCCGCCATGTCCACGTCGGGCTCGAGCATCCATTGCAGCTGCAAGCCGTCCGAGACGGCCTGGAGGATTCGGGCGAGGGTCTCGGGATCGATGGCGGTGGAGATCTCGCCCGCTTGGCGACGCTCGGTCAGCGCCGCAGCGAAAAGGCCGCGCAGGTGCTGGCCTCTGTCGAGGAAGAACCTGTGGGCCGGATGCTGGGGATCGGCCGCGTCGACGGAGAGCTGCGAGTAGAGCTGCACGAGGCCGGGGACATGGGTGTTGTGGCGGATGACGGCGATGTAGCCCTCGCGCAGATCGTCCGCAGAAGGGTTCGTCAGGGTGGCCGCGCCGTACTCGGTCATGTCGACGTCGTCGCGCTTGCGGACGATCTCGGTGAACAGCTCTTCCTTGCTGTCGAAGTAGTGCAGGAGCCCGGCCTGACTGAGGCCCACGGCATCCGCCAGCTCCTTCACCGACGCGCCGCGATAGCCCTCGCGGGCGATCACCTCGAGAGCCCCCTCGAGGATCTCCTCGCGCTTCGCGATGCCTTTCGCGTAGGAACCGCGTCGTCCTGGTTGCACCGTTGCCATACGCCCCAGTAAACCCGAACAATGCTTGATTTTCAATACCGAGTGTCATAAGGTTTCTGTGACGGCACACCGACGAGCCGTCGTTGAACCATTGAGGACCAACATGACAATGCCGTCAGAGTCAATCGCTCCGGTCGAGGAGCCCCTCGACATCGCCTTCATCGAGGAGGCCGCGGGCAATGACGACCCGCCCACGCCGATCAAGGGTGTGCGGCGCCTGCTGTGGTGGATCATCCCGTCCAACTTCGCGATCTTCCTCATCTGGGGCGCGGTTCCGGGCATCCTCCTCCCCGCCCAGATCACCGGACTGGACCCGGCGAACAAGGTCATCAACCTCGCGATCGTCGCGACGGTCGGCTCGTTCGCCGCGATGCTTGCGCAGCCGATCGCCGGTCAGGTCTCCGACCGCACCCGGTCGCGCTTCGGGCGTCGTGCGCCGTGGATCATCATCGGAGCGCTCGCCGGCGGCCTCGCCCTCGTCGGGCTCGCGTTCGCGAACACGTTCGTCGGGATCCTGATCGCGATGACGCTCGTTCAGATCTGCTTCAACTTCGCGCAGGGCCCGCTGAGCGCGATCCTGCCGGACCGCGTGCCGATCGCCCGTCGCGGCACGTTCTCGGCGCTGTCCGGCATCGGACTCATGGTCGGAGCGCTCGGCGGCTCGATCATCGGATCGATGTTCCTGCACAGCATCGCCCTCGGCTACGTCATCTTCGCCGTGTTCTCGCTCGTCACGCTTTCGCTGTTCGTCCTCCTCAACCCCGACTACTCGAGCAAGGACCTTCCGCGCGAGCCGTTCAGCGTCGTGGACTTCCTGAAGACCTTCTGGGTCAACCCCGTCAAGCACCCCGACTTCTTCTGGGCCTTCACGGGTCGCCTGCTGCTCTACACCGGCTACTTCACGGTCACGGGCTACCAGTTCTTCATCCTCACTGACTACCTCGGCGTCGAAGATCCCGCGACCGTCATCCCGCTGCTCGGCATCCTGAGCCTCGTCGGCATCCTGGTCTCCACCATCGTGGCAGGGCCGCTCTCCGACAAGATCGGCCGGCGCAAGCCGTTCATCTTCGGCTCGTCGGTGTTCGTCGGACTCGCGATGCTCATCCCGATCGTCTCGCCCACCATCGGGGCGTGGATGCTCATGACGTTCATCTCCGGCTTCGGCTTCGGCATGTTCCAGGCGGTCGACACGGCCCTCATGAGCCAGGTGCTCCCCTCGGCGAAGTCGTTCGCGAAGGACCTCGGCGTCGTCAACATCGCCGCGACCCTCCCGCAGATGCTGGCTCCCGCCGTCGCCGGCGCGATCGTCCTCACCTTCGGCTACGTCGGCCTGTTCCCGGTCGGCATCGTGCTGAGCATCCTCGGCGCCTTCGCGGTGCTCCCGATCAAGGCATCCCGCTGATCGCGGACGCCCTCACCCACCCACGGAATCGATACGAAAGCAGCGCAATGACTGACACCAGCACCCTCACCGACGTCCCGGCACTCGTCGCCGACCTCACCCTCGAAGAGAAGGCCTCGCTCACGAGCGGCGCGAGCTTCTGGACGACCAAGCCCGTCGAGCGCGTCGGCATCCCCGCCGTGATGCTCACCGATGGCCCGCACGGCCTGCGCAAGCAGGCGCAGGGGGGCGACCACCTCGGCCTCGGCGACAGCGTGCCGGCCACGTGCTTCCCGCCCGCCGTCGCATTGGGCTCGTCCTGGGACGCCGAACTGGCCGAGCGGGTCGGCGTCGCCCTCGGCGTCGAGTCGTCGATCGAAGACGTCGCGGTCATCCTCGGACCGGGCGCCAACATCAAGCGCTCCCCGCTGTGCGGGCGCAACTTCGAGTACCTCTCCGAGGATCCGATCGTCTCGGGCGTCATGGGCGCCGCGCTGGTCAACGGCATCCAGTCCACCGGCGTCGGCGCGTCGCTCAAGCACTTCGCGGCGAACAACCAGGAGAACGACCGCATGCGCTCCTCGAGCGACATCGACCCGCGGCCGCTGCGCGAGATCTACCTGCGCAGCTTCCAGCGCGTTGTCCAGGACGCTCAGCCGCACACCGTGATGTGCTCGTACAACCGCGTCAACGGCGTGTACGCGTCGGAGAACCCGTTCCTGCTCACCCAGGTGCTGCGCGACGAGTGGGGCTTCGAGGGTCTTGTGGTCTCGGACTGGGGCGCCGTCAACGAGCGCGTCGCCGCCCTCGCGGCCGGTCTCGACCTCGAGATGCCCGCCAGCGGTGGAGCGACGGATGCCGAGCTCGTCGCCGCGGTGCGCGATGGGTCGCTCGACGAGAAGCACCTGGATGCCTCCGCGCAGCGCGTCGCGAAGCTCGCGCTGCGCTGGGCCGAGACCGAGCGCGTCGAGGGTCCCCTCGACGTCGACGCCCACCACGCCCTCGCCCGCGAGGCCGCCGGCCGCTCGATCGTTCTGCTGAAGAACGACGCCCTTCGACCGGCTCAGGGACCGATCCTCCCGCTCGCGGCCGACGCCTCGCTCGCGGTTATCGGCCTCTTCGCTGACAAGCCCCGCTACCAGGGCGCCGGCTCGTCGATGATCCACCCGACGCGCCTCGACGACGCGCTCACCGCGATCCGCGAGGTCGCGACCGACGTGACGTACGCGCAGGGCTTCACGACCGCCGTCGACACCGACCCCGCCGAGACCGCACGCCTGCGCGACGAGGCCGTGACCGCGGCATCCGCTGCGCACACCGCCGTCGTCTTCATCGGTCTGCCGGCCCGCCTCGAGTCGGAGGGCTACGACCGCGAGGACATCGACCTGCCCGCCGACCAGCTCGCCCTCGTCGACGCCGTGCTCGCGGCCAACCCGCGCACCGTCGTCGTGCTCTCCAACGGCAGTGTGGTCGCGCTCCCGTTCTCAGACCGCGTGCCCGCGATCGTCGAGGCCTGGCTGCTCGGCCAGGCCGGCGGCTCGGCCACCGCGGACGTGCTCTTCGGCACGGTCAACCCCTCGGGCAAGCTCGCCGAGACGGTGCCGCTGCGGCTCGAGGACACCCCGGCGTTCCTCAACTTCCCCGGCGAAGACGGCCACGTCCGCTACGGCGAGGGACTGTTCGTCGGCTACCGCTGGTACGAGGCGCGCCGCATGCAGATCGCGTTCCCGTTCGGCCACGGCCTCTCGTACACGACGTTCGGATACGGGGATGCCGCAGCCGCGGTGACCGCGGACGGCGACGTCGAGGTGCGCATCACGGTGACGAACACGGGCGACCGTGCCGGTCGCGAGGTCGTGCAGGCGTACACATCGCTGCCCGGCTCGGCCGTGCAGCGGGCGCCGAAGGAGCTCAAGGCCTTCGCGCTCGTCGCGCTCGAGGCGGGGGAGTCGCGCGAGGTGACCCTCACGGTTCGTCGCGCCGACCTGGCCTACTGGCACGTCCGCGCCGACCGCTGGGTCGTCGAGGGTGGCGACTACACGGTCGCCGTCGGAGCGTCGAGCAGCGACATCCGCTCGACCGTCGAGGTCGCGGTCGACGGTGACGCGGTCTCGCTGCCGCTCACGCGCGAGTCGTCGCTCGGCGAGGTGTTCGCCCACCCGGTCGCCGGCCCGATGGTGCAGGCCGCGATGGCCGGCATGGCCGAGATGATGGAGGGCGCGGCGTCGATCATGCCCGAGGGCGTCTCGATGGACAAGATGATGGAGTCGTTCCCGGTCGGCCGCATCGGGATGATGGCCGGCGGCTCGGTCAGCCCCGAGATGATCGACGGCCTGATCGCGATGGCGAACGCCTCGCAGCAGTAGTCCGGCACGACCCGCCGGTCGTTGAGCGAGCGAAGCGAGACGAAACGCCTCGAGCTGTCCTGGACGCTCGGGGCGTCGTCTCAGTCGCTGCGCTACCTCGCTCAACGACCGGAGCGGCGCTCCCTCGCTCAATGACCGGGGTGGGTGCCCTCGCGCCGAGCCGCGGTGCGTGCCGCGACCCAGTCGTAGAAGGTCAGCGCGAGCCGCAGCGGACCGAGCTCGAGCAGGATGTGGTCGCGCGTCGGCGCGAGCCGATGCCAGAGTGCCGGGTCGAGCTCCCGCAGGTAGCCGCGGGCACGGCGGGCGTGGAACGTGTTCGAGGCGATGCGGATGGTCCGGGCCTCGCGCAGCCACGGCAGCGCGAACGCGATGTTCTCGCGCGTCGACGTCGCGCGCGGTTCGAGCGCGACATTCGCGCGCGGTATCCGCAGGCGACGGATGCCGTACTCGGCCATGATCTCGGCCTCGGGCCGCCGGCCGCGCACGGCCCCGCCGGAGAAGACGAACAGTGCCGTGGTCGGGTCGGCCGAGCGCACCGCGATGCGGGTGCGCCAGCGCTGCAGCCAGTTCACGCGGTCGTCGGCCGCCGAGCGGAACCCCAGCACGAGCACGACATCGCGCCCCGCTGCAGGCACGGTCGCAGCCGGATACTCCGCGCGCGAGGCGCGCCAGGACTGCCACTCGCCGAACGCGAGGAGCGAAACACCGGCGACGGATGCCGCGGCCAGAGCCGCCACGGCGGGTCGAGGCATCCGGAGCATGACCGCGAGCCTACGCGGGGGTGCAGCGGGCGCGGCCCGGCTCAGGCCCGCACGAAGGCCAGCAGGGCCTCGTTCACCTCGTCGGGGTGGGTGAGCAGCATCCCGTGCGGGGCGCCCTCGATCTCGACGTACTCCGCGTCCGGCAGTAGCTCGCGGAACCGCCGGGCCGTCACGTCGATCGGCAGGATGTTGTCGGCGGTGCCGTGCACGATCAGGGCAGGCACGTCGATGTGCGGAATGTCGGCGCGGAAGTCGGTCGGCCAGGTCAGCGGGGCGGCGGCGATCGCGACGTTCCCGGCGTTGTTCGCCACTTGCACGCAGGCGTCCAGCGCCGCCTGCGAGATGCGGGAACCCAAGTAGTCATCGAGGTTGAAGTAGTCCTTGAAGAACTCGGTCACGAACGCGTAGCGGTCCTTCTTCACCGATTCGGCCACGCCGTCGAAGTACTCCTGCGGTCCCGCTCCGTCGGGATTGTCATCCGTCTTCAGCAGGTACGGCTCGATCGAGCTGAGGAACGCGGCCTTGGCGATCCGGTCGCTGCCGTAGCGGGCCAGGTAGCGGGCGACTTCGCCGCCGCCCATCGAGGAACCGACGAGGATGACGTGCTCGAGGTCGAGTTCGTTGATGAGCTCATTGAGGTCGGACGCGAACGTGTCGAAGTCGTACCCCGTGCCCGCCTTGGTCGAGGTGCCGAACCCTCGTCGGTCGTAGGCGATGACGCGGAAGCCGGCGTCGAGCAGCGCGGCGGACTGCCTGCCCCAGGACTCGCCGTTAAGCGGGAATCCGTGGATCAGCACGACCGGCTGACCGGACCCCTGGTCGGTGTAGAAGAGCTTGATCTGGGCGGTGTTCTCGGTCGCCACGGTGATGTAGGCCACGACGGTTCCCTTCCGCGCCGAGGCGGGCGCTCGACACCAGCTTCGACGTTAGGCCGAGGCATCCGGTGTCTGCGAGGGGGTTGCGGACTCTGACGGCGAGGGTTACGGCCTTCGCGCCGGGCGCCAGGGCTGCCACGGGCAGAGTGTGGCCCTCCGCTCGGCGGAGTGGCACGCGGGAGCGGAGGGTTGGGGTGCCCGGATCTAACCTCCGCTCGCCTGTACCCCTCCGCTGAGCGGAGGAATGGCTGCGGCCTTGACGACCGGGGCGCAACGCGGCTCGCGTCAGGCGTCGCGGCGGGCGCCCTCCGACGGCGTGACGGTGAAGATGTGCGGGGCGCGGAATCCGGATGCCGCGAAGGCGGCGGTCACGGCATCCGACACGTTCTGCACCGCATCGTGGGTGACGAGCGCGATCGCGGCGCCGCCGAAGCCGCCACCGGTCATGCGGGCGCCGACCGCGCCGGCGGCGAGGGCCGCGTCTACCGCGGTGTCGAGCTCGGCGACCGAGATCTCGAAGTCGTCGCGCATCGAGACGTGGGAGGCGACCAGGAGGTCGCCGATCGCCTTCGGGCCCTGCGTGCGCAGCGTCTCGACGGTGTCGATCACCCGCTGGTTCTCGGTCACGATGTGCCGCACCCGGCGGAACGTCACGTCGTCGAGCAGCTCGGCGGCCCGCGGCAGGTCGTCGACGGTCAGGTCGCGGAGCGCCGCGACACCCATGGTCCGGGCGCCGAGCTCGCACGAATCGCGGCGCGCGCGGTAGCCGCCGGTGGCGTGCGAGTGCTTCACGCCGGTGTCCATGACGAGCAGCTCGAGCCCGGCGGCGGCGAAGCCGAGGTCGACGATCTGCGCCTCGAACGAGCGGCAGTCGAGGAAGATCGCCGCGTCGGTCTGGCCGAGCATCGACGTCATCTGGTCCATGATCCCGGTGGGGGCGCCGACGGCTTCGTTCTCGGCGGTGCGGCCGACCTTGGCGAGGGCGACGCGATCGAGGCCGAGCGCCCAGGTGTCGTTGAGGGCGGATGCCACGGCTCCCTCGATCGCGGCGGACGACGACAGCCCGGCTCCGACCGGGACGTCCGAGGCGATCGCGAGATCGACACCCGAGACCGAACCCGCGCTGCGGCCGGTCGCGTGCAGGAGCGCCCAGGCCACGCCGAGGGGGTAGGCGGCCCACTCCGGCACCCGGGTGCGACCTGTCGGAAAGAGCACGTCGAGCTCGTCCAGCGCGACCTCGACCACTTCGGCGCTGAACGTCGACGCCACGCGGATCCGCCGGTCGGTGCGCGCGCCCAGGGCGACGTGCGTGCGGTGCTCGATCGCGAAGGGGAACACGAAGCCGTCGTTGTAGTCGGTGTGCTCGCCGATCAGGTTGACGCGGCCGGGCGATGACCAGAGGCCCGCCGGGTCGGTGCCAGTCAGCTCCGCGAAGAGGGCGCGGGCCGCGGCATCCGGAGTCGATTCGGTGGTGGTGCTCATGCGGGGATTCCTTCTACTGCGTCGCGCAGCCGCGCGGCTGCTGTCTCGGGGGCGGCATCGCCGATCCAGGCGCCCATGGCGGCCTCGGATCCGGCGAGGTACTTCAGCTTGTCGGCGGCCCGGCGTGGGCTCGTCAGCTCGAGGTGCAGCCGGACGCTGTCGCGCCCGACGTGCACTGGCGCCTGATGCCAGGCCGCGATGTACGGGGTCGGGGTCTCGTAGAGCGCGTCGATGCCGCGCAGCAGGCGCAGGTAGAGGGGGGCGAGCTCGTCGCGCTCGGCATCCGAGGTCGCCGCGAAGTCCGGCACGTGCCGGCGGGGGGTGAGGTGCACCTCGATCGGCCAGCGCGCGGCGAACGGCACGTAGGCGACCCAGTGCTCCGCTTCGAGGACGACACGGGGACCGGATGCCTCGAACCCGAGGATCCGCTCGAACAGGTCGGCGCCTTCGCGCTCGATCGACGACAGGAGCAGCTTCGTGCGCGGGGTGATGTACGGGTACGAGTAGATCTGGCCGTGCGGGTGGTGCAGCGTGACGCCGATCTCTTCGCCGCGGTTCTCGAACGGGAACACCTGCTGGATGCCGGGGAGTGCGGACAGGGCGGCGGTGCGGTCGGCCCACGCTTCGATCACGGTGCGGGCCCGGGTGGGGGAGAGCGTGCCGAACGACCCCTCGTGCTCGGGGGAGAAGCAGACGACCTCGCAGCGGCCGACCGAGCTGCGGGTGCGGCCGAGGCCGGGAGCGTCGAGATCGGCGAGGCTCGCCGGTGCGTCGGCGGCGGCCGGGGCATCGGTGGTCGCGGCGGCGAGCGCAGGACCGAATGAGGGCGACTTGTTCTCGAAGACCGCCACGTCGTACACGGATGGGATCTCGGACGGGTTCGTGGGCGTCTGGGGCGAGAGCGGGTCGAGGTGCGCGGGCGGCAGGAACGCCCGGTTCTGCCGGGAGGCGGCGACCGAGATCCAGTCGCCGGTGAGCACATCGCGGCGCATGGTCGCGGTGTCGGGGCGGGCATCGAGGGTGCGGGTGTCGATCGAGCGCTCAGGCGGAAGCGCGGTGCCCGGGTCGTCGAAGTAGATCAGCTCGCGGCCGTCGGACAGGCGGGTGGGGCGTTTCACGACGCCGGCGCCGATGGTGGTCGCGCCGAACTGGGTTGTGTTCACGTCAACACGCTAGTCGACGGCCATGGTAACGTCAACACAAGGGGTGCAATATACCTCCGGAGGGGGCGCGATGGGTCCGGCCGAACGCAGGGTCTCGATGGCCGACGTCGCCGAGCTGGCCGGCGTGTCGGGCCAGACCGTGTCGCGCGTCGCGAACGACAGCCCTCGGGTCGATCCGGCCACGCGCGCGCGGGTCGAGGCGGCCATGGCGACGCTCGGCTACCGCCCGCACCGCGCCGCGCGGGCGCTCCGCACCGGTCGCAGCCAGACCATCGGTCTCGTCGTATCGACCCTCGCGACCGTCGGCAACTCGCGCATGCTGCAGGCGGTGGCGGATGCCGCGGCCGCGCGTGGCTACGCCCTCACGGTCGTGACCCTTGCCGAGGGCGACATCGCCGACGCCTTCGCGCGGCTGCGCGACCAGGGCGTGGACGGTGCGATCGTGCTCAACGAAGCCACCGCCGTCGCGCGGGGCGCCGGCGCGCCGGCCGGTCTCGCCCTCGTCGTCGTGGACTCTCCGGCGGACGACCGCTACGCCGTCGTGCAGACCGATCATGCGGCCGGAGCCGCAGCGGCGACCGCGCATCTGCTCAGCCTCGGGCACGCGACCGTGTGGCATCTCGCCGGTCCGGCAGGCTCGTTCGCGGCGGCCGAGCGCGAGCGCGGGTGGCGCGAGGCGCTGCAGGCGGCCGGCGCCGAGGTGCCCGAAGTTCTGCGCGGAGACTGGACAGCGGCATCCGGATCCCAGGCGGCCACCGCGCTCGCCCGACGACCGGGGGTCACTGCGCTGTTCGCCGCGAACGACCAGATGGCCCTCGGAGCGCTGCGGGCGCTCGCCGAGGCCGGCCGCACGGTGCCCGACGACGTGAGCGTCGTCGGCTTCGACGATGTGGCGGATGCCGCGGACTACCGCCCGCCGCTCACCACCGTGCGCCAGGAGTTCGACGAACTCGGTGCGGCGGCGGTCACCGCCCTCGTCCACGGCATCGAGCACGGGGCGCGTGGGATGACGACGGTTCCCGCCCGGCTCGTGGTGCGCGCGAGCACGGCCGCCCCGCGCTGAGGCGCTACGCGCCCGCCGCGCGGCGGGCTTCCCAGCCGGTGCGCACCATCTCGTCGACCGAGTACCGGTTCGCCCAGTCGAGGTCGCGCGCGGCGAGCTCGCCGGTGGCGACGATCCGGTCGGGGTCGCCGGCGCGTCGCGCCGCGATCTCGGGGGTGAAGTCGACCCCGGTGACGCGGGCCATCGCGTCCATGATCTGGCGCACCGAGAGACCGTCGCCCGAGCCGAGGTTGTAGGCGGACTCGACCGGGTCGCCGCCCGCGAGCCGCTGCGCCGCGACGACGTGCGCGGCCGCGATGTCGGCGACGTGGACGTAGTCGCGCACGTTCGTGCCGTCCGCGGTGTCGTAGTCGTCGCCATTGATGCGAGGCGTGCGGCCCTCGATCAGCGCCTCGAAGACGAGCGGGAAGAGGTTGTGCGGGCTCGTGTCGTAGACCGTGGGATCGCCCGAGCCGACGACGTTGAAGTAGCGCAGCGAGGTGTGACGCAGCGGATGCTTCGACTCGGCCGTCGCGGTCGCCTGATCGCGCAGCAGCCATTCGCCGATCAGCTTCGATTCGCCGTACGGCGAGGCGGGGCGCTTCGGGAGATCCTCGGTGACGAGCGGCACATCGGGCGTGCCGTACACGGCCGCGGACGACGAGAACACGATGTTCGCGACATCCGCCGCCTGCATCGCCTCGAGCACCACCCTGGTGCCCTCGACGTTCTGCGCGTAGGTGTGCAGCGGACGCGTGACCGAGACGCCGGCGTACTTGTACCCGGCCACGTGGATCACGCCGACCGCGCGATGCTCGCGCAGCGTCTGCTCCACGAGGTCGCGGTCGAGGATCGTGCCGCGCACCAGCGGCACTCCGTCGGGCACGAACGAGGCGTGCCCGCTGGAGAGGTCGTCGATCACGACCGGCGTCAGGCCGGCTTCCGCGAGGGCGCGCACGACGTGCGCTCCGATATAGCCGGCGCCGCCGGTCACAAGCCAGGACATGTCCCCATTCTGCCCGGGTGCCTCGCGAGACTTCGAATCAGGGATGCCTCGGCTCTGCGAGATGGCGCGACCCAGGGTCTGCCCGTCATGATGTCCGGAGACGGTCCTGCGTCTTCTACAACGTTGTAGAGTCGGGAGGCGTTGGGGGAGGAGTGCTCATGTCGGTGACGCTGCACGATGTCGCCCGCGCTGCCGGCGTGTCGATCAAGACGGTCTCGAACGTCATCAACGACTACCCGCATGTGCGCCCGGCCACCCGGGCGCGGGTGAATGTGGCGATCGACGAGCTGGGCTACCAGCCGAACCTCTCCGCGCGGAGCCTGCGCTCGGGGCGCACCGGAGCCATCGCCCTCGCCCTGCCGGAGCTGAGCCTCAGCTACTTCGCCGAACTCGCCGACTCCGTGATCCGCGCTGCCGAGCGCGTGGGGCAGGTCGTCATCATCGAGCACACCGGCGGTGACCGCGAGCGCGAGCTGCAGCTGCTGGCCAGCGCGCAGCGCAAGATGACCGACGGGCTCATCTTCAGCCCGCTCGGCATGGGCATGGACGATGTGGCCCGCCTCGACGTGTCGTATCCGCTCGTGCTGCTCGGCGAGCGCATCTTCGAGGGCCCGACCGATCACGTGACGATGCGCAACATCGAGGCGGCGCGGGCGGCGACCGAGCATCTCATCGCGCGCGGCCGCCGCCGGATCGCGGTCATCGGCGCGCACGAGGGCGAGGTGGTCGGATCGGCGGGACTCCGCCTCCGCGGGTATCTCGAGGCGCTCGAGGCAGCCGGCATCCCGTTCGACGAACGGATCATCGTGCACACGACCCTGTGGCACCGCTCGAACGGCGCCATCGCGATGCGCGAGCTGCTGGCCCGAGAGGCCCCGTTCGACGCGGTGTTCGGACTGAACGACACCCTCGCCCTGGGCGCGATGCGGGTGCTGCAGGAGGCCGGCTACCGGATCCCGCATGACGTGTCCGTCATCGGGTTCGACGCCCTGGACGAGGCGATGTACTCGCTCCCGAGTCTGACCACGGTCGACCCCGGACGCGCCGAGATCGCCGAGGTCGCTGTGCGATCGCTGATGGAGCGAATCGAAAGCCCGAATGCGGTAGGCGCCCCTCGGCTGCACCTCGCGCAGTTCCGGATCATCGAGCGCGAGTCGACGGCAACTCGGTAACGACGCTTGACAAGTGTCCCGCGATCCCGGCATGATGCCATTTACAACGTTTACTTTACAACGTTGTAAGTCAGCCGGAAGATAAGGGTCGACGGTCGAGGGTGATCGAGATGGGGCGCAGAAGCCCCTGTCCGAAATCACTCACGACGTCCGGCCTTCTGGGTGGCGCACCGACAGAGAAGTCCTCCTCACACACCCGAAGGGAACCGAGCACAGTGAACAACAAGCTCGCGCTCGCGGCCGCATCGGCCATGGCGATCACCTTGCTGATGTCCGGCTGCAGCGCCGACACCAGCAGCACCAGCACGGACGGCGGCGGCGGCGACGCCGCCAGCTGCACCAACAAGATCACGAAGACCGACCTCCCCACCGTGTCGGTCTGGGGCTGGTACCCCAACATGGACAAGGTCGTCGACAACTTCAACGCGGGCAGCGACGAGGTCCAGGCCTGCTGGACGAACGTCGGCCAGGGCAACGACGAGTACGACAAGTTCCAGACCGCGATCTCCGCCGGCACCGGCGCGCCGGACGTCATCATGCTCGAGGCGGACCGCATCCCGAACTACGTGGTGCAGGAGGCGCTCGTCGACATCTCCGA
Organism: Microbacterium sp. P5_E9; assembly: GCF_054049175.1. Lineage (NCBI taxonomy): Bacteria > Bacillati > Actinomycetota > Actinomycetes > Micrococcales > Microbacteriaceae > Microbacterium > Microbacterium sp. P5_E9. The sequence continues at coordinate 48,040 of NZ_JBFUMV010000009.1, forward strand.
CTTCGGCGTCGCCGATGTCAAAGACAACTTCAGCGCCGGCGCCTGGAAAGACGTCTCGGTCGGCGACGCCGTGTACGGCGCTCCGGTCGACGGCGGCCCGATGGGCATGATCTACCGCACCGACGTCTTCGAGCAGTACGGCATCACCCCGCCCACCACGTGGGCCGAGTACGAGGCCGCAGCGCAGAAGGTCAAGGACGCCGGCGGGCCCCTCTTCGGCGACGTCGGCGCCAACGTGCCTGCCGTGTTCATGGCGCTCACCATCCAGAACGGCGCTACACCCTTCACCTACGACCCGGCCACTCCTGAGGAGATCGGCATCAAGGTCAACGACGACGCTTCCAAGGAGGTGCTCGACTACTGGGCGGGCCTCGTCGAGAAGGGCCTCGTCGGCACGCAGGACCAGTTCACGCCCGAGTACATCTCCGGGGTCGTCGGCGGCGACTACGCCACCTACGTCTCGGCGGCCTGGGCGCCCGGCTACCTCACCGGCGCAGGCGTCGGCGAGGGCGACGACGCCGGCAAGTTCGCCGTCGCTCCGCTCCCGCAGTGGGACACCGCGAACCCCGTCTCGGTCAACTGGGGCGGCTCCGCCTTCTCGGTGACCAGCCAGTCGAAGCAGCCGGAGCTGGCGGCGAAGGTCGCGCTCGGCATCTACGCCGACGACGCTTCGCTGGCCGATGGCTGGCAGAACCAGATCATCTTCCCGCTCAACAACAACGTCCTCACGTCGGACGAGTTCGTGGACGCGGAGGTCGGGTTCTTCAACGGACAGCAGGCGAACAAGGAGGTTTACGTCCCCGCGGCGGACGCCTACGAGGGCTTCACCTACAGCCCGTTCGGCTCGTTCTACTACGCCTCGTTCACCGAGGAGCTCGCCGCGATCAACAACGGTGAGAAGTCCGGTTCCCAGGCGGCCGACGATCTTCAGAAGAAGCTCGTCGACTACGCCACAGAGCAGGGCTTCACCGTCACCGAGTAGTCGTCGTCGGTTGGGGGTCGGTCACCTTCGGGTGGCCGGCCCCCCGCCACACCACAGCTAGGAACCCACCATGGCCTCCACCACTCTCGCGCCACCGGCGCCATCGAAGCCACCGAAGGAGCGGGCGAACATCGCGCGAGCGCGACGACGCCACTCGCTGATCGGCTGGGCGTTCGTCGCACCGTTCGCCATCGTCTTCGCCATCTTCCTCGTCGCTCCGCTCATCTATGCGTTCTATCTGTCGCTGTTCAAGAAGGCCCTCATCGGGGGCACGCAGTTCGTCTTGTTCGACAACTACCTCAAGGCGTTCACGGACGAGCACTTCCTCAACGGCGTGTGGTTCGTCATCCGCTTCTCGATCGTGCTGATCCCGCTGCAGATGCTCATCTCGCTGGCGATCGCGCTCATCCTCGACGCGGTGACCACGTGGTTCACGCGATTTGCGCGGCTCATGGTCTTCCTGCCCTATGCGATCCCCGCCGTCATCGGCGCTCTGATGTGGGGCTTCCTCTACAGCAAGAACTTCGGGCCGCTCGGCGACATCTTCGGCGCCTTCGGCCTCACCGCGCCCGACTTCCTGAGTCAGGGCCTCATCTTCTTCGGGCTGCTCAATGTCGTCACCTGGCAATGGGCGGGGTACTACATGATCATCCTCTACGCCGCCCTGCGAGGGATCGATCCGACCATCTACGAGGCTGCCCGCATCGACGGCGCCAACGCCTGGCAGATCGCCGTGCGCATCAAGGTGCCGATGATCGCCAACTCGCTCGTGCTGATCCTGGTGTTCGCCCTCATCGGCACGCTGCAGTTCTTCAACGAGCCGACGATGCTCAAGTTCCTGGCGGCCGGATCGATCGGCCCCGACTTCACCCCGAACATGTACGCCTACCAGCAGGCGTTCGCGCTCGCCAACTTCAACTACGGCTCGGCGATCTCGTTCGCCCTCGGAATCGTCGTCTTCATCTGCGTCTACATCTTCCTGATCGCGACGCGCAAGCGCGGAGGAGGGTTCCTGCAATGACCACCGCCACCACCGGCACTACGGAAACCACCGAGCCGCTCGCCCCCAACGGGTATCGCCGTGCGCCGAAACCGCGTCACTTCGGAGCCCACCTCGTCCTCGGCATCCTGCTCATCTACTTCCTGGTGCCGTTCTTCTGGATCATCATCAACGCGTCGAAGAATGCCTCCGGCCTGTTCGGCGGCGGGAACGCGCTGTGGTTCGCGGATTCGATCGACTACATCGGCAACCTGCGGCAGCTGTTCACCTATAACGGCGGCATCTACCTGCGGTGGATCGGCAACTCCGCCTTCTACGCCATCACCGGCGGCGTGGGAGCCACGGTGCTCGCCGTGCTCGCCGGCTACGGGTTCGCGAAGTTCGCGTTCAAGGGCCGCGAGGTCACCTTCGCGATCCTGCTCGGCTCGGTGATGGTGCCCCTCACCGCACTCGTCATCCCGACGTTCATCATGCTGTCGCAGTTCCACCTCACCAATACGGTGTGGGCGGTCATCCTGCCTTCGCTGCTGAACCCGTTCGGTGTGTACCTGATGATGGTGTTCGCCCGCGACGCCGTGCCCGACGAACTGCTCGACGCGGCACGTGTCGACGGGGCGGGCGAGCTGCGCATCTTCCTGCAGGTCGCGGTGCCGCTCATGCGGCCGGCGATCGTGACGGTGCTCCTGCTGTCGATCGTCGCCACCTGGAACAACTTCTTCCTGCCGCTCGCCATGCTGCAGAACAACCTGCTGTTCCCGGTCACGGTCGGCATCAACCAGTGGCAGAGCCTCGCCGCAGCCAACAACGGCGGTGGGACCTCGCTCTGGAGCCTCATCATCATCGGCTCGCTCGTCTCGATCGTGCCGCTGGTCATCGCGTTCCTCGCCATGCAGCGGTACTGGCAGGGCGGACTCGCCATCGGAAGCCTCAAATAGCCGCCGCTCGCCCCGCCTTTCACCCTTGAACACCCGTACCGATTTCGGACACGAAGGATTTTCCATGCATTCCGCACGCCTCACCATCGATCCCCGCTTCGCGGTCGGACCGATCAACCGCCGCCTCTTCGGCTCCTTCGTCGAGCACCTGGGCCGGTGCGTCTACGACGGCATCTACGAACCAGGGCACCCCACCGCGGATGCCGAGGGCTTCCGCGAGGACGTCATCGACCTCGTGAGCGAACTGGGCGTGTCGGCCATCCGCTACCCGGGCGGCAACTTCGTCTCCGGCTTCCGCTGGGAGGACAGCGTTGGACCGCGCGCGGAGCGACCCCGCCGCCTCGACCTCGCCTGGCACTCGACCGAGACCAACGAGGTCGGCCTGCATGAGTTCTCGTCGTGGCTCGACAAGGTCGGCAGCGAGCTCATGCTCGCCGTCAACCTCGGCACGCGCGGCACGCTCGAGGCGCTCGACCTGCTCGAGTACTCGAACATCGCGGGCGGCACGGCGCTGTCCGACCGCCGGGTGGCCAACGGACGCACCGAGCCGTTCGACGTGCGCATGTGGTGCCTCGGCAACGAGATGGACGGCCCATGGCAGCTCGGCCATCGCTCAGCCGACGACTACGGCAAGATCGCGTCGCAGACGGCCAAGGCGCTGCGCCAGGTCGACCCCGGGCTCGAGCTCGTGGTGTGCGGTTCCTCCAGCGCCCACATGCCGACCTTCGGCGAGTGGGAGCGGGTCGTGCTGCACCACACCTATGAGGATGTCGACTACATCTCCTGCCACGCGTACTACGAGGAGAAGGGTGGCGACCTCGGCAGCTTCCTCGCCTCGGCCGTCGACATGGACGGCTTCATCGAGACGGTCATCGCCACCGCCGACCACGTCGGCGCGGTCAAGGGCAGCACGAAGAAGATCGACATCTCGTTCGACGAGTGGAACGTCTGGTACATCGACCGCTACCACGGCGTCGACAAGATCGAGGGGGTCGAGAACTGGCCGGTCGCACCCCGCCTGCTCGAAGACGCCTACTCGGTGGCGGATGCTGTCGTCTTCGGCAACCTCATGATCTCGCTGCTCAAACACGCCGACCGGGTGACGAGCGCCTCGCTCGCGCAGCTCGTCAACGTCATCGCCCCGATCATGACCGAGCCCGGCGGCATCGCGTGGAAGCAGACCACCTTCTTCCCGTTCGCCACGACCTCGCGCCTCGCGGTGGGGCACTCGCTCGAGGTGCGCCTCGAATCGCCGACCTACACGACCGAGGTCTACGGCGAAGTGCCGCTGCTGGATGCCGTGGCCACCCATGACCCCGAGACCGGGGCCACAGCCCTCTTCCTGGTGAACCGCGACCAGACCGAGGCCCACGAGGTCACCGTCGACATCTCGGCGCTCGACGGCCTCTCGGTGCGGGAGGCCCTCTCGCTCTGGGACGACGACCGCTCCGCCGCGAACACGCTGGAGCACCCCGAGCGGGTCGGGCTGAAGGCGAACGAGTCCGCCGTCCTCGACGGCAACCGACTCACCGTGACCCTGCCGCCGGTGTCGTGGACGGCGATCTCGCTCGGCTGACCCTCATGCCGAAACCACTCACTCTCGCCGAGTCCACCCAGTTGAGCCGCTCAAAACGGGTGGATTCGGCGAGAGTCGGTGGTTTCGGTGCGAAGTGGCGCGGGGTTGCCCGTGCGGTGGTCGCCGGGATGGTCATGGTCGCGCTCGCCAGCTGCGCGCCCGCGCAGCCACCGCCCGCCGGTGCGCGGGAGCTGACCGGCGATCTCTCGGCCCACGACCCTGCGTTCGCGGTAGCGGACGACGTCGAGTACGTGTACTCGACCGGCAGCCAGAACGTGGCCGACGGCAACATCCAGATCCGGTCATCGAGCGACGGGCTGACCTGGCAGTACCGCGGCGAGGTCTGGGCCCACAAGCCCGACTGGCTGGGGGAGGCCGTCCCCGGCGTCTCGAACCTCTGGGCGCCCGAGCTCATCGAGCACGAGGGCACGTGGTACCTGTACTACGCCGCGTCCACCTTCGGGAAGAACACATCGGTCATCGCGCTCGCCACGAACACGACGCTCGATCCCGACGACTCCGCTTACGAGTGGGTCGATCACGGCGAGGTGCTCGCTTCGACGACCGCCGACGACTTCAACGCGATCGACCCCGGTGTCATCGTCGACGCGGCCGGCGAACCCTGGATGGCGTTCGGCTCGTTCTGGAGCGGCATCCGCGTGGTCGCCCTGGAATGGCCGGATGGCAAGCGAGCGGATGCCGCGGAGCCGCTGCGCCTCGCCGACCGGGGTGTGCCCCCCAATGCCATCGAGGCGCCGTACGTGGTCGAGCACGACGGCGACTACTTCCTGTTCGTCTCGTTCGACTCCTGCTGCCAGGCGCTCGCGAGCACCTACCACGTGATGGTCGGCCGCGCCGATGAGGTGACCGGGCCGTACTTCGATCGCGACGGCGTCGCCCTGCTCGAGGGCGGCGGCACGAGTGTGCTCGACGGCGACGGCGGCGTGCACATCGGCCCCGGCGGGCAGTCCGCGGCGGACGGAACGCTCGCCGTGCACTATTACGACGGCCGCCACAACGGGGCGTTTCAGCTCGCGCTGCTCCCGCTCGGCTGGGACTCCGAAGGCTGGCCGATCGCCCACTGGTGATCGGAAACGTTACCTGGGCGTTACAAAAGAATGTTTGACGCCGCGAGGGAAGTGCGCATACTCTCGCTATCGAAGCGGTTCGACATCGAAGCGCTTCGATCGTTGATCCACCTTGGTAGCGCTCCCACGGAGCGCCTGCCAGCCACGTACACGAGGGAGTGACGACATGCACCGACGTCCGGGAAGCGACGGCACAGTGCTCATGTTGGGCGAGGTGTCTCGATGACGACTCAGACCGTCATCAGGGAGGCTGCGGTCGCCAACCTCGACAAGCGCGGCCAGCGGACGGAGCGGAAGACCCGCCGACCCCGCGGGTACAAGAAGTCGTTCTGGCTCTTCGTGTGCATCCTGCCGTTCATGATCCTGCTGTTCCTGTTCTCCTACCTGCCGCTCTACGGCTGGATCTTCTCGCTGTACGACTACCAGCCGGCGCTCGGGCTCAAGGGCAGTGAATTCGTCGGGCTGCAGTGGTTCCGGCTCCTGTTCGACTCGCCGACTCAGCTGCAGCAGATCGGACAGGTGCTCATCAACACGCTCGCGATGAGCTTCCTCGGCATCGCGACGTCGCTCCTGCCGCTCGCATTCGCGGTGTTCCTCAATGAGGTGCGGTCCTCCCGGTTCCGCAACTCGGTGCAGACCCTCACGACGCTGCCCAACTTCATCTCCTGGGTGCTGGTCTACGTCATCGCGTTCTCGCTGTTCTCGTCGAGCGGGCTCGTCAACGACGTGCTTCAGGACGCCGGGCTCATCACCACCCCGATTCACTTCCTCGACACTGACAAGTTCGTGTGGGGCACGATGCTGCTCTGGAGCCTGTGGAAGGGCCTCGGCTGGGGCGCCATCATCTACCTCGCGTCGATTTCAGGCATCGACCCGTCGCTCTACGAATCGGCCAAGCTCGACGGCGCCGGCCGCTTCCAGACGATGTGGTACATCACGGTGCCGCAGCTCATGCCCACCTACATCGTGCTGCTCATGCTCTCGATCGCGAACCTGCTCAACAACGGCATGGAGCAGTACTACGTGTTCCAGAACGCGTTCAACAAGCAGTACATCCAGGTGCTCGACCTGTACGTCTACAACATCGGCATCACGGGCAACAGCCTCTCGATGGCGACTGCGATCGGCATGCTGAAGAGCCTCATCTCGGTCATCCTCCTGCTCACCGTCAACGTCATCGCCAAGCGCGTGCGCGGCGCATCGATCATCTGAGGGGCGGACCACGATGAGCTTCGTCACGAAAACGACCTTCACGAAGGCGCCCCGTCCCACCGGTGCGGTGCGCCAGCCCCGCACGTCCGGAGACTGGGCATTCGCGATCCTCAACTACACGGCGTTCGCGGTCTTCGCCCTCATCTGCGCGTACCCGTTCTACTACCTGATCATCAACTCGATCTCGGCGAACGACGTCTCGGCGCTCGGCGACGTGCGGCTGTGGCCCATCGACATCCACCTGTCGAACTATGCCGAGGTCTTCAAGCTGCAGGGGCTGCCCATGGCGGCAGCCGTCTCGGTCGCGCGCACCGTGATCGGCACAGCGGCGACGGTGCTGGCATCCGCGTTCCTCGGCTTCATGTTCACGCAGGAGCGCATGTGGGGGCGGAGCTTCTGGTACCGCTTCACCATCATCACGATGTACTTCAGCGCCGGCCTGATCCCCGTCTTCATCATCATGAAGGGGCTCGGCCTGACCAACAACTTCTGGGTCTACGTGCTGCCGTTCATCGTGCAGCCGTTCAACATCATCCTGGTCAAGACGTTCGTCGAGTCGATGCCGCGAACGCTCCAGGAAGCCGCGGAGGTCGACGGTGCGAACATCCTCCAGATCTTCTTCCGCATCTACCTGCCCAACATGACCCCGATCCTCGCGACGGTCGCCATCTTCTCGGCGGTGACGCAGTGGAACATGTTCCAGGACACGCTGATCTACGTCACCGACCAGAGCCTGTACACGCTGCAGTACCTGCTCTACATGTTCATCAACCAGGCGTCGAGTCTCGCGTCGGCCGCACAGAACGCCGGTGGCAACCTCTCTGCGATCGCTGGGGCCGCCACGTCTCAGACACCGACATCCATCCGGATGACGGTCTCGGTGCTCGTCGTGCTCCCCATCATCTTCATCTACCCGCTCTTCCAGCGATTCTTCGTCAAGGGCATCATGCTGGGCGCCGTCAAGGGCTGACGACGCCGACCGGGCACCACATCACCAAGAAAGGAATAGCAATGAAGCTCAAGAGGATATTGGCCGCAGCCACCGCAACCGCGGTGGTGGCCCTCTCGCTGACCGGGTGCTCCCTGTTCGGAGGCGAGCAGGCGAGCACGACGGGCGACGCGTCGGGCCCGTTCCCCACCAAGTGGGATGACGAGATCACGATCGACGTGTTCGACGGTCTGGCGAACTACATGGGTGTCCAGCAGGGCTGGTTCGCCAAGATCGTCAAAGACAAGTTCAACATGAAGCTCAACATCATCGCCCCGAACGTCGCGGGCGGCGGTGACACGCTCTACAACACCCGCGTCGCGGCAGGCAACCTGGGCGACCTCATCATCACCGACCAGGGCAAGCAGTTCGACCAGCTCGTCCAGGGCGGTCTCGTCATCGACGCCTCCGACTACTACACGCAGATGAGCAACGCGGAGGTGTTCGACGCGGCGCTGCAGAAGGTCAACGACGGCAAGGACGGCGTCTTCGGGTTCCCGACCCAGGTCTCGACCATCAAGCCGACCGAACCGAGCGAAGGGCTCAGCTCGACCTTCGGCGCGATGATCCGCTGGGATCTGTACAAGCAGCTCGGATACCCGCCGATCAACACGCTCGAAGACATCCTGCCGGTCCTCAAGAAGATGCAGGATCTCCAGCCGACCGCGGACAACGGCGGGAAGACGTACGGCCTCTCCCTGTTCAAGGACTGGGACGGCAACATGATGAACAACGCGAAGCAGCCGACGACGTTCTACGGCTACGACGAGATGGGCTTCGTACTGGCCAAGGCCGACGGCTCGGACTATCAGAGCATCGTCGACTCGGACTCCGAGTACGTGCGCGCGCTGCACTTCTTCTACGAGGCCAACCAGATGGGGCTGCTCGACCCGGACTCGACGACGCAGAACTACGACACGCTGTTCTCGAAGTTCCAGAACGGACAGGTGCTCTTCTCGCCGTGGCCATGGCAGGCGCAGCCCGCCTTCAACACGGAGGCCAACCTGGCCGCCGGAAAGGGCTTCGAGATCGCCCCCATCAAGGACCAGACGATCTTCTCGTACGGAGCATCGGTCTACGGCGGCAAGCAGATCTTTGCGATCGGCTCGAAGGCCAAGGACCCGCAGCGCATCGCTGCGTTCATCGACTGGCTCTACTCGGCCGAGGGCACGTACTCGAACAACAGCCAGACGCAGGGCGCCGCGGGTCCCGAGGGTCTGACGTGGGACCTCAACTCCAGCAACGAGCCTGAGCTCAGCGACTTCGGCCGCGAGGCGCTTCTCGGCGACGGCAGCGCGAAGGTTCCCGAAGAGTGGGGCGGCGGCACCTACAAGGACGGCGCATCGGCGCTCAACGTCACCACCGTGCTCCCGATCCAGGTCGACGAGGCGACGGGGCAGCCCTTCAGCTATCAGTTCTGGCCGACCTACCAGGAGTCGACGGCGAACCCGGTGTCGACCGACTGGTCGAGCAAGATGGATGACGCCACGAGCACGATGGACTATCTGGTGAAGGCCGATCAGGTCGCGGTGGCGCCCGGTTCCGGCTATGTCGCCCCGGCCGACAGCTCGGAGATCTCGACCCTGCGCAATCAGATCAAGGCGAGCATCGTCGAGCTCTCTTGGAAGATGTCGTTCGCATCGAGCGACAGCGAGTTCGACTCGCTGCTCAAGCAGCTGCAGGACACCGTCAACGGCCTCGGCTACGACAAGGTCCTCAAGGTCGACATGGACAACGCCAAGGCGCAGGACGCGGCCCGCGTCGAGGTGGCCACGAAGTTCGGCTGACCTCAGGTCATTGTGAGCGGGGCCCGGAGATTCGATCTCCGGGCCCCGCTTTCACTCTTCGACGTGGCGCGCGTACACACCGCGGAAGACGAAGGCCGCGCCATACGCGCCGAACGAGAACGCGATAGTGAGGAGGATGACGATGAAGACGGGGAACACGGCCGTGATCGCCACCACCGCGAGCGGGATGAGCACGAGCGCACCCGTGCGCAGCGGCTCGGCGGCCGGCAGCAGCAGGGCGTTCTTCAGCGTCCGCGGGATCGTGGTGTGAAAGTTCGCGACCAGGCCGAGGCCGTGCAGCAGGGCGGCGAACAGGTACAGCGCGCCGAGGAACGCGACGATCGCCGCCGCACCCGAGACGACGCTCGAGGCTGCGACCCAGAACGTCCCGGCGAACAGGAGCGCCGTCATGGGCAGCCCGAGCGCGAGGAAGACGACGGTCCCGCGCAGCGCGTTGCGGCCCATGGCGGGGAAGAAGTCCTTGACGATGCTTCCGCGCTCGTCGTCGGAGTAGCGCAGCATCACCTCGAATAGGGCGCTCGTGGCCATGCCGATCGTGACGACCGGGAGGCAGCACACCAGGTAGACGACGTTCAGCGCGACGAAGGCGATGAAGGCGCTCGCTCCGCTCAGAGCTCTGCTCTCGGGATCGATTCTCATGCGGATGCCGTCACTTCGGGGCGATCGCCAGACCGCCGGAAAGCGCGGGCGGCAGCAGGCGGACGGTCGGCTTGGCGGCGTGCGCGAGGATCTCGCAGATCATGTCGGTCGCCGCGGCGCCCATCGCTTCGGCAGGCACCGCGATGCTGTCGGCGAGCCCCGGCACGGACTTCGCGACGTCTTCGGGGCAGAGCGCGACGACCGAGATCGCGTCGGCGCGCCGACGAGCGTATTCGGCCAGGTGTGGGGCGACGTGCGGCAGCGCGCCCTCGTTGTGGACGAAGAAGCCCGTGATGCCCGGGTCGTCGGCGATCACCTCGTCGACGACGGCGGTCGCCTCCGCACTGCTGGGGCAGGAGTGCACGATGCCGGTGACCTTGTTGGCCTCGCACGCGGCCAGGAAGCCGCGGGTCAGGCGGTCGGCATACGAGGTGTGCCGGGCGATCACCTCGGGCGGCGACCCGATCAGGGCGAGCTTGCGATGGCCGAGCGCGACGAGCCGGTCGACGGCCAGCCAGCCCGCCGCTTCGAAGTCGAAGTCGACGCACGGGATCGCGCGCCGCCCCGACGGGAGGCCGATCAGGACGCTCGGATGACCGAGGCCGATGAGCGTATCGATGCGCGGATCGTCGGACTCGACATCCATCAGCAGCAGGGCGTCGACCATCGACCCCCGCGCGGCGCGCTCGAGCGCCTTCGCGTCGTCACTCGCGAGCAGCAGGATGTCGTAGCCGTGCAGGCGCGCCTGCGTCACCACGCCGGTGACGATCTGCATGATGACGTGCACATCCACGCCAGAGCGCAGCGGCGCCTGCAGCCCGATGACGTTGGTGGAGCGGGAGGCGAGCGAACGCGCTCCGGCGTGCGGGCTGAAGCCCAGCTTGTCGATGGCGAGCTCCACGCGGTCACGGGTCTGCTGCGAGATCGCCCGCTTGCCGCTCATGACGTACGAGACCGTCGAGATCGACACCCCCGCCGCCTCAGCAACGTCCGCGATCGTCACCATGTGGATCTCCGCTCTGCTTCGTCGATCTCGACCATCGCCCCAGGTGCGAGCTCGTAGGTGCCGATCGCCCCATCCGGATCGGTCACCTTCATTGTCGTGGCTCGTGCCGTCGCCTTCAGCCGCGCGCGAGAAAGTCGTCCCTCGTCCCAGTCGATGTCGACCAGCACGCCGTCTCGTGCCCGGAGGCCCCGCACCGAACCGCGCGGCCACTGCGGGGGCAGCGCCGGGAGCAGGGCGATCGTGCCGTGGTGCGACTGCATGAGCGCCTCGGCGATCGCCGCCGTCAGCCCGAGGTTGCCGTCGATCTGGAACGGCGGGTGGGCGCTGAAGAGGTTGGGGTACACGCCGCCGCGGTGCGCGGCCGCGCTCGGCTCGGACGGACGCAGCGCGAGCCGCAGCTGGGCGTGCACGGCCTCGCCGTCGCGGAGCCGGGCCTGCATGGCGGCGCGCCACGCGAGCGACCACCCGCTCGATTCGGGACCGCGCAGCCGGATCGAGTTCGCGGCGGCCTCCGCGAGCACGGGCGTGCCGGTCGGGGTGATCTGCGCGTACGGGAACAGGCCGACCAGGTGCGACAGGTGACGGTGCAGCGGCTCGGACTCGACCCTGGGCCGATCCCACTCGAGCAGGTCGCCGCGTTCGGACACGCTCGGGTCGGGCAGGGCCTCGGTGCGCGCCTCGAGGGCGGCGACCCACGGTGCGTCGTCGCCCAGCACGGCGGCGGCCTGCCGGCACACCGCGGCGAGCTCGCGCAGCAGGGCGACGTCCATCGTCGCGGTCGTGGCGACCCCCCGGACGTGGCCATCGTCGTCGACGTAGTGGTTCTCCGGGGAGGTCGACGGGCTCGTCCACGCGCGCGAGTCGTCGCCGCTGATCCACGACATGGCGAACTGCGCCGTCGAGGTCAGCACCGGCCACGCCTGGTCGCGCAGATAGTCGAGCTCGGCCCCGAAGGCGTAGTGATCCCAGAGGTGCAGCGCGAGCCACACCCCGCCGAGCGACCAGTTCGCCCAGGCCGGGTCGCCGTGGCCGGCGCCCACCGGCGCGGCGTGGGCCCAGGCATCCGAATTGTGATGGGCGACCCAGCCATCGGCGCCGTAGAGCTCCCGGGCCACCGCCGTGCCGGTGGGGCCGGCGAGGCGCTGCACGAATCGCAGCAGCGGCTCGTGGCACTCCGCCAGCCCCGTAGTCTCAGCAGGCCAGTACGCCATCTGCGTGTTGATGTTGACGGTGTAGGCGCTCGACCACGGGCCGGGCAGCTCAGCGTTCCACAGCCCCTGCAGGGTCACCGGGAGGCCCCCCGGCTGCGACGACGCGATCAGCAGGTACCTGCCGTAGTGGAAGGCGAGCGCCGCGAGTCCCTCGTCGGGGCGCTCCTGGGCGCGGTGCACGCGCTCCACGGTGTCGAGGTCCGCGGCGCCTTCGGGAGAGGGGAGGTCGAGCAGGCAGCGCGAGTACAGCGCGCCGTGAGCGGCCGCGTGCGCATCGTGCAGTCCGGCGGCGAAGGCGGGCACATCGGCGTCCGGGAGGATGCTGTCGAGCAGGGTTTTCGCGCGGCCCGCGGCATCGCGCTCGTCGTCGGGGTCACCAGGGAGCGATGGCGCGGTGGCGGTGGCGATGGTGAGCACTTGGGCCGTCGCTGCGGCCGTGGTGAGCGTGCCGTCGGCGATGGCGCCCGTGACGAAGCTGCGCACGACGATCGCGCCGTGGCGGCCGCTGCGCTCGTCGTAGCGGACCGGCTCGGGCGGGCTCTCGTGGCCGGGTGCGACATCCACCGGAAGGAGCCACTCGGCCACCAGGTCGCCGTCGTTCCCGTACGCCGCGGCGCGCCGCCGCAGGAGCGAGTCGATGCGCACGCGCAGCCGCACCGGCGTGGCGGCGGTCACCTCGTGCACGATCGCCCCGGTCACCAGGTCCGCCCAGGTGCGGTGGCGCACGGTCTCGCCGCCGACGCGGTACTCATGGCTCGCGACGCCCGTTGCGAGGTCGAGGCGGCGCTCGGCCGACGGATCTGCGGTGACCTCGGCACCGCCCGCGTCGAGCACGCCGATGTCGATCCCGCCGAGCGGCAGATAGGCCTGTGTCCAGGGGGTCTGCATCCGCATCAGCAGCTCTTCGGCCGTGGCGATGTCGCCATCGGCGATCGCGGTGCGCACATTCTCGAGGGCTGTGGGCCCGCGGTCCGCGGCGCCGTCCAGCGGATCGGCATCGGCCCGGCCCGACCATGCGGTGGTGTCGTTGAGCCACAGGCGCTCGCCGCCCACCAGGCCCGCGCACATCGCGCCGCGAATGCCGTTGCCGACCGGGTAGGCCTCGATCCAGCGGTGCGCGGGCGTCGACGCGCGCAGTTCGTGCAGTTCGCGACTCTGCGTGGACATCCTCACAACCCGAAGTATATGGTCTTGGTGTTGAAGCGCTTCGAAACCACAATGAAGAGGTTCCCGCTCCATGTCAACCCCTACGACACCGTCCCATGACGGCGCACTGGCGACTCTGACGCGCGATCTCGGGATCTGCTTCGGCGGCGACTACAACCCCGAGCAGTGGCCGCGGGAAGTCTGGCGCGAGGATGCCGAGCTCATGGTGCGGGCCGGCGTCAACCTGGTGACCGTCGGCGTGTTCAGCTGGGCCCGCATCGAGCCGACGCCGGGCGCGCGCGACTTCGGCTGGCTTGACGAAGTGCTCGACCTGCTGCACGCGCACGGCATCGCCGTCGACCTCGCGACGCCCACCGCGTCGCCCCCGCCGTGGCTCGGCATCGACCACCCCGAGACGCTCCCGGTCGACCGCGACGGCGTGCGGCTGATCCCCGGGTCGCGCAACCAGTTCACCCCGGCGTCGCGGGTCTACCGCGAGCACGCGCTGGCGATCACGACCGACCTGGCCCGCCGGTACGTCGATCACCCCGCCGTCCGGATGTGGCATGTCGGCAACGAGTACGGCCAGATCGACTTCGGCGAGGAGGCTGCGCGTGAGTTCCGGCTCTGGCTGCGGGCGCGGTACGGCACGATCGACGCGCTGAATGAGGCGTGGAGCACCCTCGTCTGGTCGCAGCGCTGCCGGGACTTCGACGACGTGCTGCCGCCGCGGCGCATGCCGTACCTGGTCAACCCGGCCCAGTCGCTCGACTTCCGCCGGTACACCTCCGACCAGCTGGTGCGCTGCTTCGCCGAGCAGCGGGACGCGATCCGCGCCGCCGGCGCGACCCAGCCGATCACGACGAACTTCATGGGGTTCCAGCCGCTCACCGACCTGTGGTCGTGGGCCGACGAGGTCGACGTCATCGCCGACGACCAGTATCCCGACCACGCATCCGCCACGGTCTCGTCCGACACCGCGCTGATCCAGGACCTGATGCGCTCCCTCGGCGGCGGGCGGCCGTGGGTGCTCATGGAGCAGGCGATCAGCGCCACGAACTGGCGCCCGCACAACCTGCCGAAGACCCCCCCGCGCGCACGGCTCGATTCCCTCCAGGCGGTCGCGCGCGGTGCCGACGCAGTGTGCTTCTTCCAGTGGCGGCAGGCCCGCACCGGCGCCGAGCGGTTCCACTCCGCGATGCTCCCGCACGCCGGCGCCGACACCGAGGTCTTCGAGGGCGTCTGCGCGCTCGGGGCCGATCTGCAGCGCCTGCGGGAGATCACCGGTGCCCGGGTCGAGGCATCCGTCGCCCTGCTCTTCGACTGGCCGTCGTGGTGGGCCGGAACGGAGCCGGGGATGGTGACGGAGCGACTCGACCCCCTCGAGCAGGCGCAGCGGTGGCACCGTGCACTGTGGCGGCGGGGCATCGCCGCCGACGTCGTGCGCCCGGGCGATGACCTCTCCCGCTACCGGGTAGTGCTCCTGCCGCAGTCGTACATCGTCGAGACGGATGCCGCGGCCGCCGTCCGCGCCGCGCTGGAGGATGGCGCGAGCGTCGTTATCGGCCCGTTCTCCGGGGTCGCCGACGCGAACGCGGGGATCCTGCAGGGACGATCGCCTGTCCTGCTGCGCGACCTGGTCGCCGTCAGCGGCGAGGAGTGGGTCGGGCTGACCGACGAGCCGACGGCGCTGACGGTGGAGCCGGACTGGGCGTCGGGGCCGACGATCGCCGTCGACGCGCGCTCGGCGAGCATCCTCGGCGAGCGGCTGCGCGCCGAGGGCGCCGACGTGCTCGCGCGGTTCGGGCCCGGGCATCTCGAGGGTGCGCCCGCCATCACCCGGCACCGCGTCGGAGCCGGCACCGCGTGGTACGTCGGCGCGGTGGTGTCGGACGATGTGCTCGCCGCCGTGATCGACGACGCGCTCGATGCCGCGGGGGTGGTCGGCGTCGCGGCTGACCGCGTGCTCCCGGACGACGTCGAGGCGGTGCGGCGCGGACCGGCGCTCTTCCTCCTCAACCACGGGCCGGAGGTCAGGCACGTGACAGTGTCCGGGCCTCTGCGCGATCTCCTCACGGACGCGGACGTCGACGGCCAGATCACCCTGGCGCCCACGTCCGCCGCTGTTCTCATCGAAAGGCTCCCAGAGTGACGTTCACGTTCCGCCAGATCGACCAGCCCCTCGCCGTTCGCGCCAAGGATCTGCTCGACCGGCTCACCCCGGACGAGCGCCTCGCGATGCTGCATCAGGCGGCCCCCGCGATCGAGCGGCTCGGCCTCGCCGAGTTCCGCACCGGGTGCGAGGCGCTCCACGGCGCCGCGTGGCTCGGCCGGGCGACGGTCTTCCCGCAGCCGGTGGGGCTCGCCGCAACCTGGGATGCCGACCTCATCGCGAAGGTCGGCGAGGTCGCGGCGATCGAGGTGCGTGCGAAGCACGCCGAGAACCCCCTGGTGAGCCTGAACGTGTGGGCTCCGGTCGTGAACACGCTCCGGCATCCGGCGTGGGGACGCAACGAAGAGGGCTACTCGGAGGATCCGCACCTCACCGCGTACTTCGGAACGGCATACTCCCGCGGCCTGCGCGGCGACCACCCGCGGGTGTGGCGCACGGTGCCCGCGCTCAAGCACTTCCTGGGCTACAACAACGAGACCGACCGCTCGGTGACCGACTCCGAGCTCTCGCTGCGCACCCTCCACGAGGAGGAGCTGCCCGCGTTCCGCGGCGCGATCGAGGCCGGGGTCGGCGGCGGGCTGATGCTCGCCTACAACCGCGTCAACGGCGCGCCTGCGCACACCCAGCCCGAGCTCGTGGCCGAAGCTCGGACGTGGAGCGACGAATCCATCGCCGTGGTGTCGGATGCCGGGGCCCCGACTTTCCTCGTCACGACACAGCGCGCCCAGCCCGACCATGTCGCGGCGACGGCGGCCCTCGTCCGCAGCGGTCTCGACTCGTTCACCGACAACGACGCGAATGCCGCCCCGACGATCGGCTACCTCCGCGAGGCGCTCGCCGCGGGGCTGCTGACGACGGACGACATCGACGTCGCCGTGACGCATCTGCTCGAGCTGCGAATCCGCACCGGCGAGTTCGACGGCGACGACGACCCGTATCGCGGGATCGACGTCGATGCGATCGACCTGCCCGCCGCCCGCGAGCTCGCCCGGGAGGCGGCGACGCGCTCGGTGGTCGTGCTGCGCAACGATGCCGGGCTGCTGCCGTTCGCGTCGCCGGCACGGGTCGCTGTCGTCGGGCCGCTCGCCGACCTCGTCCTCACCGACTGGTACGCGGGCACACCGCCCTACGCGATCGGCATCGGCGCGGCGCTCGCCGAGCGGTACCCCGAGGTCGAGGTCGTGACCGGCGCCGACACCGTCGCGCTGCGCGCGTCCTCGAACGGACGCCATGTCGTCGTCTCCGAAGACGGCTCGGTCGTCGAAGCCGCCGCCCCGGCCGCGGGCGAGGAGACCTGGTTCGACGTCACCGACTGGGGCGACGGCATCCTGACCCTCCGCTCCCACGCGAGCGGGCGCCTGCTGACCGGCGGCGCGTGGCCGGTGCGCGCCGACGCTGACCGGGTGGGCGGCTGGGTCGTGCAGGAGAGCTTCCGCCGGCACGTGCACGCCGACGGCACCTGGTCGCTGCTGCACCTCGGCTCGGGCCGCTGGCTGCGGGTGATGCGCGACTCGGGGCTGCTCGCCGCGGAGGCGGTGACCCTCGAGGCCGCCGAGCGCTTCGGCGTCCGCACGATCCGCTCGGGGCAGGCGGCCGTCGCCGAGGCGGCGGCTCGCGCCGATGTCGTGGTCGTCGCGGTCGGCAACGACCCGCACCTGGCGGGCCGCGAGACCGAGGATCGTCCGCACCTCTACCTGCCGAACGCCGCCGTCGGCCTGTGGCGCGCGGCCCGAAAGGCGAACCCCCGCTCCGTGCTGACGATCGTGTCGAGCTACCCGTATGTGCTCGGCGATGGAGTGGCGGATGCCGAGACCGTCGTGTGGTCGAGCCACGGCGGTCAGGAGCTCGGGCACGGTATCGCCGACGTGCTCTCGGGCGACGCTGAGCCCACCGGTCGTCTCGCCCAGAGCTGGCCGGACACCGAGGCGCAGGCCGGTGACCTCTTCGACTACGACACCCTCCGCCAGGGCGCGACCTACCGGCACCAGCCGGAGGCGCCGCGGTTCGCGTTCGGGCACGGCTGCACCTACGGGCGCATCGAGTACGAGTCCGTCGCGCTCGCCGAGGCCGAGGTGCCGGCACCGCCGGCGACGCACCGCCACGCCGGGTTCGAGCCCCGCGCGGACGACGAGGTCGTGCGCGTCGCGGTGCGGGTGCGCAACACCGGCGATCGCGAGGTCGACGAGCTCGTGCAGGTGTACGCGCAGCCGCTCGAGGCGCTCCCGATCCCCACACCGCAGCGCCTGCTCGTCGCGTATCGCCGGGTGCGGCTCGCGCCGGGCGAGAGCCGCGATGTCGAGGTGGTGTTCCCCGTCGCCCGGCTCGCGGTGTGGGACGACGCCGTGCGCCTCGACGGGGCCACCGATGACTGGCTGCACGCCGGCGCGCTGCGCGTGCAACCCGGCGGCTACACCCTCGCATCAGGCCCGAGCGCCTGGGACCTCCCGGTGCGCACCGACCTGCGCGTCACCGCACCCTGACTCGCCCTCCCCCGGCCCACCCCACGAGCCGATACGGATTTGTCGAGCTGATACGGTACTGACGGTTCGGAACGTATCGGCTCGTCAGAAACGTATCGGCTCGCGGCCCGTGAGCGTCAGACTCCGCCGAGGGCGGCGGCGACGACCGCGCGGGCCTCCTCCTGCACCTCGGCCAGGTGCTCCGGGCCGCGCAGCGACTCGGCGTAGAGCTTGTACACGTCCTCGGTGCCGGACGGGCGCGCGGCGAACCAGGCGTGCTCGGTCTGCACCTTGAGCCCGCCGATCGCGGCGCCGTTGCCCGGCGCGTGCGACAGCTTGGCGGTGATCGGCTCACCGGCGAGCTCGGTCGCGGTCACGGCATCCGGCGACAGCTTTCCGAGCGCGGCCTTCTGCGCGGGCGTGGCCGGCGCGTCGACACGCTGGTAGGCGGATGCCCCGAACTCGGCCTCGAGCTCCGCGTACCGCTGCGACGGCGTCTTGCCGGTGACGGCGAGGATCTCCGAGGCGAGCAGGCACAGCAGGATGCCGTCCTTGTCGGTGGTCCACACCGTTCCGTCGAACCGCAGGAACGACGCCCCGGCCGACTCCTCGCCGCCGAACGCGACCGACCCGTCGAGCAGGCCGGGCACGAACCACTTGAACCCGACCGGCACCTCGAGCAGGCGCCTGCCCAGCGACTCCGCGACCCGGTCGATGATCATCGAGGAGACGAGGGTCTTGCCGATCGCGGCATCCGCCGGCCAATTCGGACGGTGCGAGTACAGGTAGTCGATCGCGACCGCGAGGTAGTGGTTCGGGTTCATGAGCCCGGCATCGGGCGTCACGATGCCGTGCCGGTCGGCATCCGCATCGTTGCCGGTCAGGATGTCGTATTCATCGCGTCGAGCGACCAGCGACGCCATCGCCGACGGAGACGACGGATCCATCCGGATCTTCTCGTCCCAGTCCAGCGTCATGAACCGCCAGGTGGGGTCGACGTCGGGGTTCACCACCGTGAGGTCGAGTCCGTGCAGCTCTGCGATCAGGGCCCAGTAGTCGACGGATGCCCCGCCCAGCGGGTCGGCGCCGATGCGCACACCGGCGCGCTTGATCGCATCGATGTCGATGATGTTGACGAGGTCCCGCACGTACGCGTCGCGGAAGTCGTACTGCCCCAGCGTCTCGTCGTCGAGGTCGGCGTAGCGGGTGCGCTGGACGCCGTCGAGGCTCGCGGCGATGTAGGAGTTCGCCTTGTCGGCGATCCAGCCGGTGGCGTCGGTGTCGGCCGGGCCGCCGTTCGGCGGGTTGTACTTGAATCCGCCGTCGCGCGGCGGGTTGTGCGAGGGCGTGACGACGATGCCGTCCGACCGGCCCGGATCATCCAGCGGACGGCCCCGGTTGTAGGCCAGGATCGCGTGACTGAGCGCCGGGGTCGGCACCCACGCGTCGCGCGAATCGACGCGCACATCGACCCCGTTCGCGACCAGCACCTCGATGGCCGTGCGCTCCGCCGGCAACGACAGCCCGTGGGTGTCGCGGCCGAGGAAGAGGGGTCCTGAGATGCCCTGGCTGTTGCGGTAGTCCACGATCGCCTGGGTGGTGGCGAGGATGTGGTCCTCGTTGAAGCTGGTGCTCAGTGCGGATCCGCGGTGGCCGCTCGTGCCGAAGGCGACGCGCTGCTCGGGGACCGAGGCATCCGGCTTTCTGTCGTAATAGGCGGCGATCAGATCATCGATGTCGATGAGGTCGGATGCTTCCGCGGGCTGTCCTGCTCGGCTCATGTGCTCAGTCTGCCCGCTCTCGCCGCGCCGCGACAGCCGAAGTCGTCACGCGTGCGCCGGCTGCAGCTGCTCCGCCACCTCGTCGGCCCACCGGCGGATAGCGTCCCAGTCCCGCGAATCGCGGAACTCCTCGGGGGTGTTGCGCACCATCGAGGTCTCAACGAATCCGTGGGGATCAGTGGGAAGCCGGCCGGCGAACGCGATGTGGCCGCGCACACCGGCCGATTCGGCGAGTTCGAGAATCCGGTGCGGTTCGAGCCACTTCGAATTCTGCTCGATCTCGTCGTCGGCCTTCTCGCCCACCGGGCCTGAGCTGAAGATCCAGAACGGCATCGTCGCGAGGGCGTCGCGGTGCTTCTTGAGGAAGTGCCGCGCTTCGCTGCGCCACCGCCCCATGTAGACGGCACTGCCCAGGATGACGGCGTCGAACGCGCCGAGGCTGGCATCCCCGACGCCGACGCAGTCGGTGTCGAGGTTGCGCTCGCGAAGTTCGTGCGCGATCGCTCGCGCGATCTCCTCGGTGGAGCCGTGCTTGCTGGCATAGGTGACCAATACGCGTGTCATATCTGCACTGTCTCTCCGTCGGCCGCACCGGACAGGGTCGAAGGTCCCCCGGGTCCGGGGATTCCGCTCGCGGGCGCCGACACCCCCGCGGCTAGGCTGATCGGGTGACTGACCAGCCCGACGAGCCCGCCCGCCGCACTTACAGCTACCTCGGGCCCGCCGGCACCTTCACCGAGGCGGCGCTCGCCCAGGTGCCCGAGGCGCGGGGCCACGTGTGGCACTCGGTCCGCAACGTCGGGGAAGCGCTCGCGGATGTCGTCGAGGGCCGATCGGATGCCGCGATGATCGCGATCGAGAACTCGATCGACGGCGGGGTCTCGACCGCGCAGGACGCCCTCGCCACGATGCCCGGCCTGCGGATCGTGGGGGAGTACCTCGTCCCCGTCGAGTTCGTGCTCGTCGCAAGGCCCGGCACCAAGCTCGAGGACGTCTCGCTCATCGCAGCCCACCCGGTCGCCTACGCGCAGTGCCTGCAGTGGCTCACCCAGGCGCTCCCCGCCCACGCGCACATCCCCGCGGCGAGCAATGTCGCCAGCGCCGTCGGACTGATCGATGGGACGAGTGATGCGGATGCCGCGATCTCGCCCCCCGGAATCCTCGACCACCACGAGGTCGAACTGCTCGCCTCGAACATCGGCGACAACCCGAACGCGGTCACCCGGTTCGTGCTGGTTAGCCGCACGGTCGCCGCACCCCCACCGACCGGCGCCGACAAGACCTCGCTCATCGTCGAACTGCCCGATGACCACCCGGGTGCCCTGCTCGAGATGCTGGAGCAGTTCGCGACGCGCGGGATCAACCTCTCGCTCCTGGCGTCGCGGCCGATCGGCGATGCGCTCGGTCGGTACCGGTTCGTCATCGACGCCGACGGGCACATCGAGGACGAGCGGATGGCCGACGCCCTGCTGGGCCTGCGCCGCTTCAGCCCCAAGGTGATCTTCCTCGGGTCGTACCCCCGCGCCGATCGCGCCGTCGTGCGCTACCCCGACCGCTACTCCGACGACGTCTTCATCGAGGCGCGCGACTGGCTGCGCGGCCTCGTCAGCGGCGAGCCCGAGGCCTGATCAGCAGCGGGGCCGGCTCGCGCCGACGCCGCCGCTTATCTGGTCACTCCGCCCTGAGCGACCACGTTGCGAACGGCCGTCATCGTGAGGCCCGGGTTCACCCGGGCTATCGGCGTTTTCGGGTTTGATGTTCTCTCAAACCTCATTGAACTTCGCGCTCACACGAGTGCAGCGAGTCATGTGAACGTGAAGTTCAATGAGGAAAGCGAAGGTATGCCGAGGGGTGGATGGCCCGCCCCGACCGGAATTCAGCCCATCGCCGCGGCGAGCAGCTCGAGCGTCTGCGCGCGGCCGGGCGCGGCATCCGTCGTCTCCCCGTCGTAGGCGCCCGCGATCGGCGAGATCATGACCTCGTCCACACCGTGCCGCGCGGCGAACGCCGTGAGCTCCGCCGCGACGGACTCGCCGGTGCCGACGAACCACTTCGCCCGCGTGCCCGCCATGATCTGCGCGCCGAGCGCGTCGAAGTCGGATGCCCCGGCCTGGGCCTGCTCGACGGTCTCCAGTGGGAGGAGCGGCTTGTTCTGGCGCAGCCGCGCCATCACCCGCAGCTGCGGGAGCACGCGCTCCTCGGCCTCCGCGGCCGTCGGTGCCGCGGCGGCGTTCGCGGTGAGGAACGTGCGCGGATCGGGATTCGCCTCGCTCGGGCGATACTCGCCGCGGTACAGGTCGAGCGCGCGCTCGAGTCCCTCGCCGGAGAAGTGGTTCGCGAACACGTACGGCAGTCCGAGGGCCGCGGCGAGCTGCGCCGAGTAGTCGCTCGATCCCAGCAGCCAGATCTCCGGGGTGCCGATTGCGGCGGGCGTCGCGTGCAGGTCGTAGGTCTCACCGCTGGTGAAGCGCACGGCCGCACCTTCGGCGCTGAGCAGCGAGCGGATGTCGCGGATGTGCTCGGGGAACCGCTCGACGTCGCTGGTGGTGCCCGACATCCGCAGCAGCTGGGTGATCACCGGGTCGCTACCGGGCGCGCGCCCGATGCCGAGGTCGATGCGACCGGGGGTGAGCGCCTCGAGCGCGGCGAACTGCTCGGCCACGACGAGCGGGGAGTGGTTCGGCAGCATGACCCCGCCCGACCCGACCCGGATCCGCGTCGTGCGTGCGGCCGCTGCTGCGATGAGCACCGGCGGCGTCGTCGAGGCGACCGCGGGCATGTTGTGGTGCTCTGCGAACCAGTAGCGGCGGAACCCGAGCCGGTCGGCGATCTGGGCGAGGGCGAGGGATGCCGCGACCGCCTGCACGCTCGTCTGCCCGGCGCGCACCGGCACGAGGTCGAGAACGGAAAGGGCCGGGGTGGGGAAGGCGGTGTTCATCGCTGAGGGCAACCGTCGCTGCACCCCGGACATTCCGAATGCAGTCGATCGCGTGATCGCTTGCAAGGGCTTGCGTGATCTTGCAAGAAGATTGCGTACACTGAGCGCATGTCGAAGCGTCTCGCCGAAGTGGCGCGCAAGGTCGGAGTCAGCGAAGCCACCGTCAGCCGGGTGCTCAACGACAAGCCGGGAGTGTCGGATGCCACGCGCCAGGCGGTGCTGACGGCGCTCGACGTGCTCGGCTACGAGCGGCCCACGAAGCTCCGCGGCGAACGGGCCCGGCTGGTCGGCCTGGTGCTGCCCGAGCTCACCAACCCGATCTTCCCCGCGCTCGCCGAGATCGTCGGCGGGGGGCTCACCCAGAACGGCTACACGCCCCTGATGTGCACACAGAACGCCGGCGGCATCACCGAGTCGGACTACATCGACCTGCTCCTGCAGCAGCAGGTGTCTGGTGTGATCTTCCTCGGCGGCAACTACAGCCAGGCCGAGGCCGTCCATGATCACTACGAGCGACTCCGCCAGGTCAACCTTCCCACGGTGCTGGTGAACGCGCGCATTCCGGAACTGCGGTTCGCGACGGTGTCGACGGATGACGCGGCCGCGGCCGAGCAGGCCGTGCTCCACCTGCACCAGCTCGGCCATCGCAGGATCGGCCTGCTGCTCGGTCCGCATGACCACATCCCGTCGCAGCGCAAGCTCACGGCCGCGCGCCGCCTGCTCGAGCGACTGGGCGCCCCGCTGGATGACGCGATGATCATCCGCGGGCTGTACTCCCTCGAATCCGGCCAGGCCGGGGCAACCAGGCTCTTCGCCGCCGGCGCCACGGCGATCGTCTGCGCGAGCGACCCGCTGGCGCTGGGTGCGGTGCGGGCAGCCCGCCGTGCGGGGCTGCGCGTGCCCGACGACATCAGCGTGGTCGGCTTCGACGACTCGGCGCTCATGAGCTGCACGGAGCCGCCGCTGACCACTGTTCGCCAGCCCATCGAGTCGATGGGCCGCACCGTGATCGAGCTGCTCCTCGCCCAGATCGCCGGCTCGGCCGACGCCGGCGACGAACTGCTGTTCGAGCCCGAGCTGGTGCTGCGCTCGTCGACGGGCCCCGTCCCCGCCTGAGCTTCGGCACCTGAGCCGAGCCTCGGTCCCTGAGCTTGTCGAAAGGTCCGATGCGTGACGCCGGACGCTTCGACAAGCTCAGCGACCGCCTTCGTGCTCGAGCGCCGGTCCCTGAGCTGCGCATCGGTCCCTGAGCCTGTCGAAGGGTCCCATTCGGCGCGCCGATGCACAATCGTGATCTTGCGCGCAACTGTCAAAGACTTGCGCACTACTCACGCCGAAGATACATTCATCGCACGAAGACTTTCCCCGATGACGAGGAGCCCCGTGGACAGCGACGTCCTCACCCGCGATGGTCAGGCCTCTGGGCGCCGCTCGGCCGTGCACCCCTCGACCGCCGACCCGCTGTGGTGGCGGTCCGCCGTCATCTACCAGGTCTATGTCCGCAGCTTCGCCGACGGGAACGGCGACGGCACCGGCGACCTCGCCGGGGTGCGCAGCCGCCTCGGCTACCTCAAGGATCTCGGCGTCGATGCGATCTGGTTCAACCCCTGGTACCCGAGTCCAATGGCGGACGGCGGCTACGACGTCGAGGACTACCGCGCGATCCACCCGCAGTTCGGCACGCTGGCCGAGGCGGAGGCGCTCATCGCCGAGGCCCTGGCCCTCGGCATTCGCACGATCATCGACGTCGTCCCCAACCACATCAGCCACCGCCACGAATGGTTCCAGGCGGCGCTCGCCGCCGGACCAGGGAGCCCCGAGCGCGCGCGATTCTGGTTCCACCCCGGCAAGGGCGAGCGCGGCGACGAGATCCCCACGCACTGGGTGTCGAGTTTCCAGGGCTCGACGTGGACCCGCACGACCGACCCCGACGGCACGCCGGGGGAGTGGTACCTGCACATGTTCACCCCCGAGCAGCCCGACCTGAACTGGAACCACCCCGACGTGCGCCGCGAGCACGAGGAGATCCTGAGGTTCTGGTTCGACCGCGGGGTCGCCGGCGTGCGCATCGACTCGGCCGCCCTGCTCATCAAGGACGCCGACCTCCCCGAGGTGGGCGAGAAGCCCGACCACCCCACCGAGGACCGCGACGAACTGCACGACGTCTACCGCGCGTGGCGGGCCATCGCCGACTCCTACCCCGGCACGCGCGTGCTGGTCGGCGAGATCTGGGTGCCCGACATCGAGCGGTTCACCGCCTACCTCCGCCCCGACGAGATGCACACCGCGTTCAACTTCGACTTCCTCGCGCGGCCGTGGGGCGCGGCATCCTTCCGCGAATCGATCTCGGCGACCCTCGCAGCGCACGCCCCGGTCGGGGCACCGAGCACCTGGGTGCTGTCGAACCACGACGTCACCCGGCCGGTCACACGCTACGGCCGCGAGGACTCCGCGTTCGCGTTCCTCAAGAAGCGGTTCGGCGTGCCGACCGACCCCGACACAGGCCTGCGCCGCGCCCGCGCGGCCGCGCTGCTGGTCGCCGCCCTCCCGGGCAGCCTCTACATCTATCAGGGCGACGAGCTCGGCCTCCCCGAAGTCGAGGACCTTCCGCTCGATCTCATCCAGGACCCGATGCACTACCGGTCCGGCGGCATCGATCCTGGGAGGGACGGATGCCGCGTCCCGCTGCCGTGGTCGCAGGATCGGCCCCCGTTCGGCTTCAGCCCCGCCGGCACCAGCACCTGGCTGCCGCAGCCCCCGGAGTGGGCCGCGCTCACCGTGGCGGCGCAGAAGCGCGACCCGCACTCGACCCTCAACCTCTACCGTGAGGCGCTGCGGCTGCGCCGCGAGCTGCCCGGCCTGGGCGACGGACCCCTCGAGTGGATCGACGGCCTCGGCCCCGACGTCCTGGCCTTCCGCCGTGGGGCCGACGTCCTGTGCGTCGTCAACACCTCCGATGTGCCGATCGCGCTGCCCTCCCACGAGGCGGTGCTGATCTGCAGCGCACCGATCGAAGGGTCGCAGCTGCCAGCGAACTCCGCAGCCTGGCTGCGCGCTGCACCCACGCCCGAGTCCTAAATCCCCACCACCCACACCCCGAGGAGCTGACGTGTCGAAGAGAGAGGCCGACACGACATCCCTCACCAAGAAAGGAAAGACGATGAAGTCACCAGCAAGGGTCCTGCTCGCCGGTGTCGCAGTCGCGGCATCGGTCGGAGCGCTCGCGGGATGCGCCCCGTCCGGCGGAGACAGCAGCGACGGCAAGCTCGAACTGCGCGTTGCGACGTTCCCGCCCGGAGCGGATGCCGCGGCCTACACCGCCTTCGAGGCTCAGGAGAAGCAGTTCGAGAAGGAGAACCCCGACATCGACATCATCGGCGAGGAGTACCGGTGGACCGGCCCGACCTTCGCCGTGCAGCTCGCCGGAGGCAGCCTGCCCGATGTGTTCACGGTGCCGTTCACCGACACCAAGACGCTGATCGAGAACGGACAGCTCGCCGACGTCACCGCCGAGGTCAAGGAGCTCGGCTACGCCGACAGCTTCAACCCGATCCTCCTCGACGGCGTCACCGACTCCGACGGCAACGTCTTCGGGTTCCCCCGTCAGGCCTATGCGATGGGCCTGCACTACAACCGCGAGCTGTTCGAGGCTGCCGGGCTCGACCCTGACTCTCCGCCGACGACGTGGGACGAGGTCCGCGAGTACGCGAAGCAGATCCACGACGCCACCGGCAAGGCCGGCTACGCGCAGATGGCGACCGCCAACACCGGCGGCTGGCAGCTCACGGCCCAGACCGTGGCCCGTGGCTACCGCACGCAGACCGACAACGAGGACGGGTCGGCCACGTCGACCGTCGACAACGACGGCACGCGGGCGACGCTGCAGTTCCTGCACGACCTGCGCTGGGAGGACGACTCGTTCGGTGCCAGGGCCGACCTCGACTGGGGATCGATCAACCAGGAGTTCGCGGCCGGGAACATCGGCATGTACACGACCGGGTCGGACATCTACACGGCGCTCGTGCGCGACTTCAGCCTCGACCCAGCCGTCTACGGCCTCACGGTGATCCCGACGGAAGGTCCCGAGCCGGGCACGCTCGGCGGCGGTGACATCGCGGTCATCAGCCCCACCGTGGACAAGGACACCAAGGCGGCCGCAGTGAAGTGGATCGACTGGTACTACATGCAGAAGCTGCTCGATGAGGACGCCGCCGTACTCGACGCCAAGACCCTCGCCGAGTCCGACCAGGCCGTCGGCACCCCGGTGCTGCCGATCCTGAACCGGGAGCTGTACGAGGAGTCCCTCACCTGGATCGAGCCGTACATCAATGTGCCGCGCGAGCAGATGACCGGCTTCACCGAGGGCATCTGGGACCAGACGCCGGTGGGCGAGCCGAAGAAGGCGACGCAGGCGATCTACGCCCTGCTCGACAACGCCGTGCAGGCGGTCCTGACCGACGAGAACGCCGACATCGACGCTCTCCTCGCGCAGGCGCAGACCGACGCGCAGGCGGAGCTCGACAAGTAGCAGGACGGATGCCGCGGCCCGGCCGGGCCGCGGCATCCACCCGCCGGTCCCTGAGCTTGTCGAAGGGCCGTTTCCCCGACAACCCCGACGCTTCGACAAGCTCACGCTTCGACAGGCTCAGCGACCGGAGATCTGACATGACCATGACCACTCCGGAGCGGCCGGCCGCGGCATCCGTCGCTCCCACCGCTCCGCCCGCGCGGCGCCGCCACCGCCGCCGGACGCCCCTGACGTGGTACCGCGGCGGCGGGCTCGCGAACCTGCTGTTCGTCGCGCCGATGGTCTTCGTGTTCTTCTTCTTCTCGTGGCGGCCGATCTTCCAGTCGGTGATCATGAGCCTGCAGAAGACGAACCTGATCGTCTCGGAGTGGGTCGGCTTCGACAACTACGTCGTCGTGCTCACCGACCCCGCCCTCGGCAAGGCGGTGCTGAACACTATCTACTTCGCGCTGCTCGCGCTGCTGTTCGGCTTTCCGCTGCCGCTGTTCATGGCGGTGCTGATGAGCGAGGTCAAGCGCGGCAAGGGGCTGTATTCGGCGCTCGCGTATCTGCCGGTCGTGATCCCGCCGGTCGTCGCGGTGCTGCTGTGGAAGTTCTTCTACAGCGCCGACCCCTCCGGCGTGTTCAACACCGCGCTGGGGTGGTTCGGGATCCCCCCGCAGCCGTGGATCCAGTCGGCGGCGCAGGCGATGCCGTCCCTCGTGATCGAGGCGACCTGGGCGGCGGCGGGCGGGTCGATCATCATCTATCTCGCCGCGCTGCTGTCGGTGCCGCCGGAGCTGTACGACGCGGCCGAGGTCGACGGTGCCGGCATCTGGCGCAAGATCTGGCACGTCACGGTGCCGCAGCTGCGCGGCATCCTGTTCATCATGCTGATCCTGCAGGTCATCGCGACCGCGCAGGTGTTCCTCGAGCCGTTCCTGTTCACCGGGGGCGGACCGGTCGGTGCGACGCGGACGATCCTGCTCTATATCTACGACAAGGCGTTCCGCAACAGTCTCGGCGGCGACCTGGGCGAGGCCACCGCCGTGTCGGTGCTGCTGGCGATCGTGCTCGCGGTGCTGTCCTGGCTCTACTTCAAGCTGACCGACCGCTGGAGCACGACATGACGACGATGACCACAGCCCAGGTCAGAGAGGGCATGCGGGGCTTTCTCACTCGGCGTCGCAAGCGCGCGTCGCTCGACGACATGTCCGAGCGCACGATCATCTCCGGATCGGAGCGGCGGCGCCGCGGAACACGGTTCGGGATGTCGGTCACGCACGTGTTCCTGCTGGTCTCGCTCACGATCGCGGGGCTCGGACCGATCCTCTGGCTCGCCAAGTCCGCCGTCACCCCGACGCAGGACACGATCTCGCAGCCGTTCGCGCTCTGGCCCAACGGCATCGACTGGGCGAACCTGTCCACCGCGTGGAACGACGTGCACATCGACCAGTACTTCTGGAACACGATCGTCATCGCGGGGGGAGCCTGGTTCTTCCAGCTGTTCGTCGCGACGACCGCCGGCTACGCGCTGTCGGTGCTGCGTCCGAGGTATGCACCGGTGCTGAACGCGCTGGTGCTCGCGACCCTGTTCATTCCCGGCATCGTGCTGCTCGTGCCGCTGTACCTCACGATCGTGCACCCGCCGCTCATCGGCGGTTCCCTGCTCAACAACTACCTGGCCGTGTGGCTGCCGATGGCCGCGAACGCGTTCAACATCCTGCTGGTGAAGCGGTTCTTCGACAATCTGCCGCGGGAGGTGTTCGAGGCGGCGAAGACCGACGGCGCGGGCCCGTTCCGGCTGTTCTGGTCGGTCGTGCTGCCGATGTCGAAGCCCATCCTCGGGGTCGTCTCGGTCTTCGCGATCATCGCCGCGTGGAAGGACTATCTCTGGCCGATGCTGGTGCTGCCCGACCCCGCGGTGCAGCCGCTCTCGGTGCGCCTGCCGGCCATTCAGCCGTCGACCGAGCTGGACGTCTTCCTCGCGGCGCTCGCGATCGCGACCCTGATCCCGATCGCGATGTTCCTGCTCTTCCAGAGCGTGTTCCTGCGCTCGGCCGGCCTCGGCGGCGCGGTGAAGGGCTGACCGGGGCTACAGCGCCGAGGTCTTGTGGCCGGCGGGCACGGCGAGCACCAGTCCGCCGTGCTCGATGCGGCAGACGATCCGCACGGCGTCGCCGAACTCGTCGCCATCGAGTTCGATCGGCTGCGCCGGCGTCGTCGCGGTCTCGACGGAGGGTCCGCGGAAGTAGTGGATCGAGGCATCCCGTCCCCGCCGCTGCAGCACCAGCCGGCCGGCGCGGGAGCGCCGCAGCACGCTGTTGTCCCACCACACCTTGCGGCCCACGCCGAGCCAGCCGAACGGGCCGGAGGGCTGGATCACCATGACGTCGAGGATGCCGTCCGAGATCGAGGCATCCGGAATCAGGGCGATGCCGGCCGGCAGCGCCCCGCAGTTCGCGAACAGCATGCTCTGCACGCGGGCGGTGTGCAGGCGGTGGCCCTCGATCTGGTACATCACCCGGAACGGCTTCGCGTTCGGCAGGGAACGGGCCGCGCCCTCTACATAGGCGAACCAGCCGAGCGACTTCTTCAGCTGGGCGCTGGTGTTCGCGATCATCGCCGCGTCCAGGCCGATCCCGGCCATCACGACGAAGCCGTGCTCCTCGGTCGTGCCGTCGGGGCGCGTGATGTTCGCCACCCCGATGTCGGTGGGATGGATGTCGCCCTCGAAGGTCGCCTGGATCATCGCCTCCGGATCGGTCAGCGGCAGGTTGACGTTGCGCGCCAGCAGGTTGCCGGTGCCGCTCGGGACGATCGTCAGCGGCACGCCGGTGCCGGTCATCGCCTCCGCGACGGCGCGCACCGTGCCGTCGCCGCCGGCGACCAGCACCGCCGATGCGCCCTCCGCGATCGCCTGGCGGGTGGGACCCTGACCGAGGTCTTCGACCGTCGTCTCGTAGAAGTGCGGTTCGCCCCAGCCCGCGTCGGCCGAGAGCCGCTCGACGCTCGCCCGCAGCACCGGGGCGTCGACCTTGATCGGGTTGTACACGAGCGCGGCCCGCTTCAGAGGGGCGGCGGCGTCGGTCATGGAGCCACGATAGTCCTCGGGATGCCGCCCAACGGCCCCGACTAGGATTGACGGGTGATCGATCCTGTGCTTCTTCGTGAGAATCCCGAGCTGGTCAAGCGCTCGCAGCAGGCGCGCGGCGAGTCACCCGACCTGGTCGACGAGGCGCTCGCCGCCGACAGCGCACGGCGGGCCGCCATCACGGCGTTCGAGGAGCTCCGCGCCGCCCAGAACGCCCACGGCAAACGCGTGGCCCAGGCGCCGAAAGACGAGAAGGCCGCCCTCATCGCCGAGGCCAAGGGGCTGAGCGAGCAGGTCAAGCAGGCGCAGCACGCCGTGACGGTGGCGGAGACGGATGCCGATGCCGTCGTCTCCCGCATCGAGAACGTCGTCATCGAAGGCGTCCCCACAGGGGGCGAAGACGACTTCGTCACCCTCCGCACACACGGCGAGCCGGTCGCCTTCGACTTCGAGCCCCGCGATCATCTCGAGCTCGGCGAGCTGCTCGGCGCGATCGACATGGAGCGCGGCACGAAGGTCTCGGGGAGTCGCTTCTACTTCCTCACCGGCATCGGCGCGCGCCTCGAGCTCGCGCTCATGACCCTCGCCCTCGATCGGGCGCTGCAGGAGGGCTTCATCCCGATCGTGCCGCCCACCCTGGTGCGCCCCGAGGTCATGCGCGGCACCGGATTCCTCGGGCAGCACTCCGACGAGGTCTACCACCTGCAGGAGGACGACCTCTATCTCGTGGGCACGAGCGAGGTGCCGCTCGCCGGGTACCACATGGACGAGATCCTCGACTTCGCGCGCGGGCCGAAGCGCTACGCGGGATGGTCGACCTGCTACCGGCGCGAGGCGGGGTCGTACGGCAAGGACACCCGCGGCATCATCCGCGTGCACCAGTTCAACAAGCTCGAGATGTTCATCTACACGACCCTCGATGACGCCGAGGCCGAGCACGATCGCCTCGTGCAGCTGCAGGAGCGGATGATGCAGGACCTCGGGCTCTCGTACCGCGTGATCGACATCGCCGCCGGCGACCTCGGTTCGAGCGCGGCGCGCAAGTTCGACATCGAAGCGTGGGTTCCCACGCAGGGTGCGTACCGGGAGCTCACCAGCACGAGCAACTGCACGACCTACCAGGCGCGGCGGCTCGACATCCGTCATCGCCCCGACGGCGGCAAGACGGCCCATGTCGCGACCCTCAACGGCACGCTCGCGACCACCCGGTGGATCGTCGCCATCCTCGAGACGCACCAGCGCGCCGACGGCTCGGTGACCGTGCCCGAGGCGCTGCGACCGTACCTCGGCGGTCTCGAGGTCATGGAGCCGATCGCGTGACGGACGCGCACCTGCCGGCCACCGGCAGCGTCAAGGTCGTCAAGCCCCAGAAAGCCGCCAAGCTCGTCGAGCAGGTTGCCCGCGACACCGAGAATCCGGATGTCGCGACCGAGCGCCTCTTGATCGTGCTCGACATCGACGGCACGGTGCTGCTCGAAGACGAGTCGCTGAGCCCTGGTGTCGTCGAAGCGGTCGAGCACGCGCACCGCGCCGGACACGAGGTGATGCTCGCCACCGGACGATCCTGGGAGGGCACCCGCGGCATCCTGCACGTGCTCCAGATCGCGCCCGAATTCGTGGTCTGCTCGAACGGCGCAGTGATCATGCGGCGCGTCGAGGGCGACGAGGCGCGGTACGAGCGCTTCCACATCGAGACGTTCGACGCGACCGAAGTGCTGACGCTCCTGCGCGACCACCTGCCGGACGCGCATTACATGGTCGAACTCGCCGATGGGCGCCGCCTCTACACCGAGTTCCTCGAGGACTGGAACCTCACCGGCGCCAAGCGCGTGCCCTTCGAAGATCTCGCCCACCAGCCCGTCTGCCGCGTGGTCGTGGTGTCGCCGGGCAAGACCGAGAGCGAGTTCGTCGACCTGGTCGCCCGCATCGGGCTCAACCATGTCTCGTACGCCATCGGGTGGACCGCCTGGCTCGACATCGCCCCGATGGGCGTCGACAAGAGCACCGCGCTCGAGCGCGTGCGCGACTGGCTCGGCGGCGACCCCGAGCATGTCCTCGTGATCGGCGATGGTCGCAACGACGTGGGCATGTTCCGCTGGGCGCGCGAGCACGGCGGTCGGGCGGTCGCGATGGCACAGGGTCCGAAAGAGGTTCGGGATGCCGCGGGCGAGACCACCGCGTCGGTGCAGGCGGGCGGCGTCGCCGACGTGCTGCGCAAGCTCTAAGCGCTGATCGGGCCGTTCAGGACCTCTTCAGGCGCCCCTGAAACAATGGCTGGCAGGCCCGTCGACTAGACTCGGTGCCGGTTCGTTGGATGCCGCAGCAGTGCGGTCGTCCTTCGGGAGGGTTGTCCGAGCGGCCGATGGACCTGGTCTTGAAAACCAGTGGGCAGCAATGTCCCGTGGGTTCGAATCCCACACCCTCCGCCGATGCGGGCACCCCGGATCGGGGTGTGATCCAACCCCCGAGAGGACCCGAGTGAGCCAGCCGACCAAGCCCGCCAGGCGTGGCCGTCGCACGGTTGCCCGCCACGGGGCGCTCAAGTCGCCGAATCCCTTCGCCCAGATCATGACGATCATCGGCGTGATCCTGGCCGTCGTGCTCGTCTCCGGGTTCTCTGTCGCCGCGTATGCCGCGTACGACATCACCAGCAGCTACGCCAGCGGCGCCATCGAGATCGAGGGGCAGGACGCCGTTCCACCCGACATCGGGGCGATCGAGGGCGGCGTCAACCTGCTGCTGGTCGGCACGGATGCCTGCGAAGCGGCGTACGCGTCCATCTTCGGCGACCGCTGCACCGGCAAGGACGCCGCGGGCGAGCTCAACGATGTGAACATGCTCCTGCACATCTCCGACAACCCGCGCCGGGTGACGGTCGTCTCGTTCCCGCGCGACCTCATGATCCCGATCCCGGAGTGCACCGACCCCGAGACGGGCAAGACGTCGTCGGCGATGAGCAAGCAGATGCTCAACAACTCCTACTACTACGGCGGGCTCAACTGCGTCGTGCAGACGGTGCAGAAGCTCACCGGCGTGCCGATCCAGTTCTCGGCGAAGATCACCTGGGGCGGCGTGATCGAGATCACCAACGCCATCGGCGGAGTCGACGTGTGTCTCGCCAAGGGCATCAAAGACCCGTACACGGGCATCAACTGGCCCGCCGGCACGCGCACGATCCAGGGCGTTGAGGCGCTCCAGTTCCTGCGCACTCGGCACGGCGTCGGCAACGGCGGCGACCTCGGGCGCATCTCCAACCAGCAGCAGTACATGTCCCGCCTCGCGAACAAGCTCGTCAGTGAAGAGGTGCTCACGAACCCGGGCACGCTGTACAAGCTCGCCACCACCGCGGTCGACAACATCACGCCGTCGCAGAGCCTCACCAACCCGCTGACGCTCGTGCAGATCGCGCTCGCGGTCAAGAACGTGCCCTTCAGCGAGATCGTGTTCATCCAGTACCCGGTGAACGACGACCCCGCGGATCCGAACCGGGTGGTTCCGAACTACGACGCCGCCGAGGCGCTCTGGGCCGCGCTGGCGACCAACCAGCCGCTGCAGCTGACCGGCGAGGTGAGCCAGGGCGACGGTGTCGTCGTGGTCGAGCCGGAGACGCCCGCTACGCCTGACCCGGCGGCAACCACGGGGGCGACGCCGGCTCCGACCGAGACCGCGATCGAGCTGCCTGAGTCGATCGCCGGGCAGACCGCGGCCCAGCAGACCTGCTCGAACGGCAACGTCAAGGGCTGAGCGTGACGGCACCTTCCCGGGCGCCCAGGGCGCAGCCCACCCTGGCGCGCCACGCGGCCGCGGAGGCGCGGCATCCGATCCTCCGGCTGCTGTCGATGCTGGTGATTGCGTTCGCGGTCATCGTCGTCAGTCTCGGCGGCATCGCCGCGTTCAGCGTGTGGGACGCGACCACGGCCCTCGGCGACAACGCCGTCGAGCTGCATCCCGACGAGGTGATCCCGCCGTCCCTGGGCGCGATCGAGGGCGGCGTCGATCTGCTGGTGGTGGGCACCGACTCGTGCGAAGGGCAGGACCTCGCCCTGTTCCCGCGCTGCGCGAACAACGATTCGCCGGGGGAGCGCAACGACGTCACGATGCTCGTGCACATCACCGACAACCCGCGTCGCGTCACTGTCGTGTCGTTCCCGCGCGACATGCTCGTGCACGTTCCCGCCTGCCAGGATGCGGACGGCAAGCAGTACCCGGCGTCGAACGCGACGATGCTCAACGCCTCGTACTTCCGCGGCGGGCTGGCCTGCACAGCGCAGACCATCGAGGAGCTCACCGGCGAAGCCATCGAGTTCGCCGCGGCGATCCGGTGGACGGGCGTCATCAACATGTCCGATGCGATAGGCGGCGTCGATGTCTGCGTGGCGGGCGACATCAGCGACGGCAACACCGGACTGAGCCTCACCGCGGGCCATCACACACTCCAGGGAGCCGAGGCGCTGCAGTTCCTGCGCATCCGGCACGGCATCGGCGACGGCTCCGACCTGGGTCGCATCTCGAACCAGCAGCAGTTCATGTCGTCGATGGTGCGCAAGCTGCAGTCCGAGTCGGTGCTCGCCGACCCGACCGTGCTGTTCCGGCTTGCGACGACGGCGATGAACCAGGTGACCAGTCGCCAGCTCGTGCTGAGCCAGTCGCTCACGAGCCCGACGCTCATGGTGCAGATCGCGATGGCCCTCAAGGATGTCGCGTACGAAGACATCGTTTTCGTCCAGTACCCCACGTATTACCGCCCCGGCATCGGCCGCAGCGATGTGATGCCCGTCACGGCGGCCGCCGAGGCGCTGATGCAGGCTCTGCGCGACAACCAGGCCATCACTCTCACCGGCGATACAAGTCAGGGCTACGGCGTCGAAGTCGAGGGCGAAGCGGCCCCACCTGCTCCCTCGTCGACTCCTTCGGCGACTCCGGATGCCGCGGCTACGCCGTCTGCGACCTCCGCCGCTGAGGAGCGGGTCGAGCTGCCCGACTCCATCGCCGGGACCACCGCGGCACAGGTGACCTGCACGGTGCCGCAGCGCTAGCGCGTTCGTTCCCTCAGGCGCGAGCGGTTATGATTGCTGGGCGCATTCAATCGCTTCGGCGACAGGATGCCTGGAGACGTCGCATAGTTCGGCCTAGTGCACCACCCTGCTAAGGTGGAGACCCCTCACGGGGTCCGAGGGTTCAAATCCCTCCGTCTCCGCTCACTGTTTTGGCCCTCGATCCCTTGAAAACACTGGGATCGCGGGCCATAGCTTTCTCATAGAATCGCCGTTTGCGTAAGGAATGCGTAAAGTCGCGGGCACATCGCTCGTGGCCAGTCGCGCATGCGATCCCGAATGGTGTTGAGGACTTGGCGGTACGACGGGTTACTCCTCGCTCGAGACAAGCTCTACGAGCCCACCGCTCACCCAGCTCGCGACCTCTTCGAGCTCGGCGGGGCTGAGCTCGATCCGGGCGCCCCGGCATAGCCCGAGCACGTTCTCTGACCAGATCGCAGCTAGATCGGAGGCCGTCGGCTCGCCTTGAAGGTCGGCGCCTGCGAAGAGCAACCCATTGATGACGAAGTTGATCGATGCACGCCCGATCGGGGAATCGCTCTGGGCACACTCGTCGCGGACACGCTTCGATGTCTCTGTGCGACTGAACGGGAACAGTGCGAGGTCGAAGGCGAGCTGTTCCAGCAGCGCACGGTACGCCGACTGGCTGAGAGGTGGGACCTCGGTGATGCTGCTCACCTGACGTTGCAGTTCGTCCGGCCCCGGAGCCGGGGCGGCGCTGGTGGGGGTCGGCTCAGGGATGTCTGCCTGGCTGAATCGCGTCGCATCCCACACATATCCGGGAGTGCGGGTGTCGACCGACAGATCCGGGAGAGTGCGCTCGAGCCATGCGCTGAAAGAACCCGAGTCATCCCAATTGGAATCGCGAAGGTATGGCTCAACACGGAGAGCGGCAGCTGCCGCCGCTGAGAGGGCCACAGGACGGGCTGCGGACTCGGCGAGATGGCGAACCGCATTGGCAGCGGCTCCTGGATTCGCGGCTGCGGCCGTTGTTGGCTCGGCAGAGTGGCCGGTACCTGACGTCGTCTGACCCTCCACCGCAGGGGCGGGCTCATGCGGCTCCGGTCTGGTCAGGAGGGCAATCAGTGCGTCCGCTCCCAGGACCGTGTCTGCAGAGGCCCGATAGGCGGCCGCTGCTGGCCCTGAAGTGATGATCGTCACATGACGGTCCGCCGCTCGGCAACGCGCAATGAGCGGGGTGAAGTCGGCGTCCGCGCTGAGGAAGATGAACTCATCGAACGTGGTCCGCGCGCTCAGTGCGTCCACGGCGTCGAGCACGAGGTTGATGTCTGCACTTGACTTGCCCTGCTGCGTGAGTGAGGGGCAATCGACCACTTGGAATCCGGCTCTGGTGAAGTTGGGTCGGTAGCGAGAGAACGGTGCCGGGTTCAAGTAGCACTTGCGAATCAGGAAGCGGCGGGTGAACGGCCCATCCACGTCGGACCCTGTTGCAAGGATGTCGACCCAACGCGCAGGATCTTCAGCGAACGACTTTGCCGCGTCGGCATCGAGGCGCTGGAGTCCTGAGTAGACGTTGTCGAAGTCGACGAACATGGCCGAGCGGAGTCTGCGCGATCCGAGCGGCCCAGCTTCACCATGAGTCACGATCACCATCTTGCCCGGCGAGATCCGATGTGAGGCTGAGCCGAGCCGGTTGACGGCTCAGGATCGCGTAACGCCCTTGTTCTGCACTTCTTCCGTTTGCAGCGCACGTAGACGTTGACCTCGCAGGGTTACGGCTGGACCATCTCCCACGTCACGTTCGAGTCGTCGAGCATGGTCACGTTGATGACGTAGCTGGACCCTGACGCGCCTGTCGCGGTACACGAGAACACATCGCCGACGCCAGATGACGGGTTCGGGGGACACGTGACGACTACCGCCTCGCCCGTCTGTGCGGTCGCCCAAGTCCCGATCTGCGATTCCAAGGCCGGGACGTCGAGCTGGTTCGCGTTCACGATCATCGTGCCGCCGATCAAGACGAGGAAGATGGACGACACCACGAGGGCGAAGATCGACTCCCGCTTCTTCGTGGGTCGCCGTATGGCGATCACAAGGCCGATGATCGCCAGAATGAACGCAGCGACCACCATGAGGATGTTGAGCGCGCCGAAGACGAGTCGCATCACTGGATCTGCGCCCGTCAGAAACCACAGGATGGCGCTGACGCCTAGCACGAGCAGCAAGATCAGAATGAGAGATGCCTTCGCCGGGCCGTTTGTCGACGTCAGCGGTGCTGAGGCGTATGAAAAGGAGCCGTACGGCTGGGGTTGCCCGTAGTGCGGACTCGTCGCGCTGGACCCTGAAGCGGTGCGGGCTGGCTGGCGCACGGGTTCGGCAGGGCGAACGTGCTCTGTCCAGCGAGTGCCGTCCCACCAGCGCGTTTGCTGGGTGTTGCTGTCGTGCAGCCAGCCGGGCGGGGGTCCGCCCGCGCTCGTTCCATCTGTCATCGTCTCCCCAGTCACATGAGCGGCGCCCCCGCGCCTGGCCTAAAGAGAAACGTATCGGGTCGTGACGACAGACTCGCGACACGTATCCCCGCCACTCGGTCAGGCGTCATCGTGGCTACCCATCTGCCACACGCCAACCTTTGTCGCTGCTCGATCAAGAGCGCTGGCCACCGCGTCGAGGTCCTCTTCAAACAGGTCCGAGTACACGTCGAGCGTCATGGCCGCAGACGTATGGCCGAGCATGCGCTGGATTGTCTTCACGTTCGCGCCCGACTGCACGGCCAATGACGCAGCCGTGTGCCGTAGGTCATGAATCGTCATCAGCGGCAGGTCAGCTTTCGCGAGCGCGGTCTTGAACCATGACTTCGAGCCATCACTCGTCCGGGTGCGCCGCATGAAGCCGCCGTCCCGAGCTGAGAACACCAGCCCGTCGCTCGAACTACCTGCGGTTGCGACCAGGAGCTCCTCGACGAGAAACGCCGGAACCGGGACGAGCCGGCCCTTGTGTGACTTCGTCGTACCGACGTGGATCTGACCGTGCACCTCGACCGCATTCGCGTGGATGTGGAGCCGACCCTTGGCTGCGTCGATGTCTTTCACACGTAGCGCGGTCGCCTCGCCCCACCGGATGCCGGTGTACGCAAGCAGCAGCACGAGCAGAGCACGATCGCCGGAATGCCGCGCGAGCCGCATGACCTCCTCGTGGGTGAGGTAGCCGTGCCGACCTCGGGTCTTCCTCGGCAGTCCGATCCTTCCCATACGCGCAGGGTTCGATGCAATTCGGCCGTCATAGACGGCGTCATCGAGGATGCTGGCGAGCACCCCGAACGTCCGGATGGTGACCGTCGCCCCGAGCTCGCCCGTCAGCTTCGCGACCCAAGCGCGAACGTCGGTGTGTCGAATGTCCGCCACTTCCCAGCGTCCCCAGATCGGCTTCACCCTCAGACGCCACGCGGTCTCTACCGGAGCAAACGAGGATGGCTTCATCGACGCCCGCTTCGCTTCGAGCCAGATAGGCCCAAGCGTCTCGATGGTGACCTTGGCAGCCTGAGGGTCGATGTACGCACCCTTCGCACGCGACGTCTCGATCTCGGCGAGCCAGACCTCGGCATCCCGCTTGCGAATGAAGCCACGCCTGCCGCCGTGCGAACCGTCGGGCTTCTTGTAGCGGACCTCGTACCGCTTGCCCTTGGCCGTCGTGTAGGCCTGGACGCTACCCACCCGCCGGTCGACCGGCGTTGTAATTCATGCCAACGAGGCGGCCCGCCTTGCGTGCGTCGATGATCCACTGCGATGCGGTGCGGTGGGGGATGCCGAGCTCATGCTGGAGCAACTTCGCCGGCGGCAGTCCAGCCAGCGCCGCGCTGCCGTAGAGCAGCTCGACGACCTCCATGCGAGCATCTCCTCCACCGCGCTTAACGACTTCGGCTGCGACAAGCGGCGGGAGGATGCGCCCTGCAGCCGTCGTCAGCTGATCCACGGACAGCCATTCCGCGAGCGGATCGTCCTCGTCCTCGAGCGTCAGGAAGATGCAGCGCGGGGCCGCCGTCTGCACGATCGCCTGCATTCCCACCTTCGCGACGGTGGGGTAGTTGAGTTCGACGTCGTCGCGCGTGGCGGTGTTCGTCACGCCCTTGATGACATAGCGACCCTCGCTGCGCACGTAGCGGGCCGTGACGGATGTCTCGACCCCCACAGCCGCATCCATCGTCGTTGCCACGAATGCGGGCGCGATGCGCAGTGCGGACCCGATGGGCTGGGTGGCTTCACGCCACGTCACCTTCCGACCATCGAGTGTCTTCACGTCGACCTTCACCTCCCTAGTCTGTCTAACCGCACGGCGCTTCTGCATTACCTCTTGCATAGGGTATCAGAAAGTGCTTCACTCAGGTTAAACCTACTGGAGGATATGCAACGGAGGGTCAATCGTGTTCACACTCACACCGATCGACTGCACTGATCCGGACCACACCTACCTCAGCCCCTTCGAGCTGGCCGAACGCCTGAGGTGCCCGCTCAGCCGGCTAACAGGGTGGCGAAAGTACGGCGGTGGCCCGGAGTTCACGAAGTTCGGCAAATCGGTCGCATACAGCGTTCGCGCCATCCACGACTGGGAGAAGGCGAATACCCATCGGCAGATCGGCGATGGTCGGCTGAGCATGGGGCGGCGGTCGAGATGACCAGGGTTGTCGTCTACACGACAGGTGACGCCTGCATGCAGTGCAAGCTGACAAAGCAGGTGATGGATGCTGTCGGCCTCGCGTTCGAGAGCATCGACATCACCGAACCCGCCCACGCCCGTGATCGCGACCATGTGACGCGCGACCTCGGCTACGCGAGCGCTCCGGTCGTGGAGATCGATGGATGCGAGCACTGGTCGGGATTCGAACCCGAGCGCATTCGGGCGCTCGCCGCACGTTTCCAGCTTTCATCGGGCATCGAGGAGCGCTGAACCATGGCTGAGGCCTTTCGGGAGGGCCGGGGCCGGGAGGCGGCCTCCGAGGAGGAACGGATTGAACGGAAGCGCGCGAGCGCTCTGCGATACAGCGAAAAGCACGCTGACCACATTCGACAGAAGAGTCGGCAGTGGAAGGCCGCGCATCCGGAGAAGGTGAAGGAGTACAGAGACCGGTTCAATGAAGTACACCGAGATCGCGTCCTCGCCGAGAAGCGCGATTACGCCCGCCGACGTGTAGCTCAACTTCGCAAGGAGGCGGCAGAGAAGGAAGGCCGTCGCGTGAAAGCGCGGAAACGCTACGCGGCCAACCCGGAGGCGCACCTCGAGTATCAGCGGGAGCGCCGCGCGGCTCAGCGAGCAGCCGACCCGGAGGGATACCGCGAGGCGAAGCGGCTGCGCAACAAGCGGTGGCACGACACTCACCGCGAGCAGGAGAACGCGAAGCTGCGCGCCAAACATCGCGAGAATCCCGAGGCGAAGCGCGAGGCGGCGCTGCGCTACTACGCCGAGCACGGTGGAGAGGTGAAAGAGCGGCGCCGCGCGTACTACTGGGCGAATCGGGAGAAGCAGCTGGAGACGCAGAGGCAGTGGCGGGCGCGGGAGAAACGTCGGCGCGAGGTCGGGCTTCCCGCGCGCCGGATCCACCGGCTCCCACAGCAAGAGCTCGCCGCGAACCGCGAAGCGGCCGACGACTTCTTCACCCGTCCTCGCAGCCCAGGAGATCTTGCGGTTCTCCGCAGTGAGCCGAAGCCCACGCCCAAGGAACTCGCCGTGTGGGCGCGAGACTGCGAGCGTGCTCGCATCGCATCAGCCATCGCCGAAGACGCTGACCGCGCGCGTCCGGTTCGCACGAGCGAGCAGCGGGCGCGAGAGGCGACTGCACGGGCCAAACGAGAAGCGGATGCCGCGGAGCAGGCTCGCATGGACGCGATCGCCCGCCTCATCAACGACCGACTCCGCCACGAACCGCGCCGCACTGCGCCGGTGCATGCGCCGCGTCCCACATTCACGATGACATCTGGAGGACTATCGCTATGAACATCCTGACGAGAGGAGCCGTCGTGTTCTTGGAGCCCGAGGTCGTCGACACCGTCCTCGCCCGCGTAGCCTCGGCGACATTCGCCTACTACCCCGGGAAGAACGTCGAAGAGGACGGATACACCGTCTACGAGGATGTCGACTGGGCGATGGCTCCGGCACGAGGGCTGGACCCGCTCGTGCGCGCGGAATGGCGTCGGCGAATCGCCGAGGTAATCTCGAACCCTGACGCCGATCGTCGTGCCTTCATCGCCGATCTCAGGGCGCTGGCAGGGCCGCGATGACCAGCCCTCCGAGCGCGAGAGTGTGGCGGACGTGTCCGGGTTCGCGCCGGGCTTTCGATGCTTCTATGTGTGTCAAGCGGTCCGTGATGAGTGGTCGTCGGGGTGGTTTCCTTCCTCCGACGGCGAGAGGGTAGCGGGGAGGTGACGACTCCGTTCCTGTCGTTCGCTATTTGCAGACTCCGCTCTCCGCTGCGCTCCGAGCTCCGCTTATCAACCGCTCACTCGGGCACTCCGTCCTCACCTCCCCGCGTGATCAGCCGATTGTCGGAGCGAAGGTGACGCTCGAGGAGGATCCATCGGGTGCGCTTCCATAGAGCGGTCAAGAGTCACAGACGGCATATGCTCGGCTCTCCGCTTCGCTCCGGGCCTCCGCTATTCCACGACCCGGCACTCCGCCACCCCCAACCGCTTGATGCGCCAATGTCGGAGGGATGGACGGAACTGGGCTGAGGAATGTGGATACCGAGGAGCGCCGTAACTGAATGTCTGTGCCCCGGATCACACTGGCCCCAACAAACCCCTCCGAGAGTCTGAGGTTGCCATGAACACGCAGACCGTCTTCGTCATGGCGTTCACTGCGCTCGCGGTGTGCAGCGTCGCCTTCATGCTCGTCCTACCCGCGCTGGCGTCGGCAGCTGTGCACGGCAACGG
Organism: Microbacterium sp. P5_E9; assembly: GCF_054049175.1. Taxonomy (NCBI): domain Bacteria; kingdom Bacillati; phylum Actinomycetota; class Actinomycetes; order Micrococcales; family Microbacteriaceae; genus Microbacterium; species Microbacterium sp. P5_E9. The sequence goes on from NZ_JBFUMV010000009.1 coordinate 90,518, forward strand.
TCGCGGAGGGCTGAGACTTGCAGTCCTGTTGGGGGTGCTCACTGCCGCCGCGGTCGCGATCTCCATCGCGCTCGGCGCGAATCCGGAGGCTTACTCGACCCTGGCTTGATCGCTGCTCAGCAGCTTTCTTGGCTGGGGGTCGTGGCTCAAATCGAGATACCGCGGTCAGGTTGCGGCGCCGGAATGACCGGCGTGGGCGCCGGTGCGGGGCTGGGCGGACGCGAAACCGAAGTTGCCTCCCTAATCGCAACCAGTTGGCGGACAACGTTCGCCTCGACGGTCGGCCGCGCGACCGAGTCCTGCGGCAGCCCGAGCTCGGGAAGAACCTCCCGCAATGCGAGCTCATGCAACTCGATCAGCACCTCTGCCAACGGCTCTGCGATCGAGCGCAGTGACAAGGTGTAGTCCGTCATCGCTCGCAGCTCTGAGAGCCACCGCATCGCCTTCGAGGCAGACATCGGCGCAGACTGCTCTAGTTCGAGTACGCGTCCGGCCCCGACGAAGCTCGTTTCATCGGTGCGAACAGCATCGAATCGCAAGAGACCTTCACGGTCCAGGACGGTGACGCGATCAACGCTCGGCTTTGCCTCAAGTGCGGCGATTAGCTCACGCGTCTCCGCGAACCTCGTGTCGTGCTCTGCAACGCCCGTGAAGGGCGTCGACCGTCCGGCCTTCGCGTCGAGAAGGAACTTGGATGCTGTCGACAGCAGGCTCTCGGGCCTCGGTGTGGCGACCATGACGACCCGGGTGGTGAACCCGCTGTTCGAGAACAGACGGATGGCGGTGAGGCTGGTCTCCACCGCGCTGCGTGCTCCGTCGAGCAATAGAGATCGCCGTGTCGTGCGCGCGTGCCGGAGAGCGCCTTGCATCCAGGTTGCAGCCGATGTGGCAAGTAGGCGCGGAGCCTCCGGAGAGCGCGAGCGCGAGAGCTCAAGAAACTGCGGATGGAATGCGCGAAGTTCAGCCGCGGAGACCCTCGCCATCCCGTCAGGCGTTTGACGCACCAACTCGCTCGCAGCGCGGAGCGGCGCAGCGCCGGGCTGACCGACGAGGAGCACCATGACCGGTGAGCCGGCCGAAGGGGGATCGGCGAAAACCACCGGGGCGATCTTCTCGTCAAAGAGCCTCTGAAGCTCCTCGTCGCTGAGTGTCCCGTTGGTCACCGCAGAAGTCCTGAGAGTTCGGCGACGCGCTCGTTCAACCGCTCGAGGAGAGCATCGACGTCTGCGCGATCGAATGCATTGATGCTGAGCAGGTCGAGTTGAATGCGTTGGGCTTCGATGATCGCCAGTGCTGGCTCGAGAGCGTCAGCGTCGGACACGGCAAAGAGAAGCGCTGTCAGGGTGTTCGCGGCGTCCCGCGCAGCTTCGTACGCAGCTGCATCACCTGCGCGCCACGCCGAAGATTCGTGCCCCATTCTGCCTCCAGCCGAATTCTATCGAGCCGCTGACCGGGTCAACGAAGGAGTGCGGTGTCGCTGGAAGACCCGCGCGGCGCCAGGCTACGGGCACAATCGCAACAGTGACGATTAGCCACCGTGGATGCTCGGTCCATCGAAATGCACTGGTTGCTGCTGCTGTTGCACAATCGTGGGTGTGTAGACGTGTCCGCAAGCCGGGCAATTCCAGCCCCCGGGAATGTCGCGCATCACGATGCCGTCGTTCGGGCACCGGGGCTGCGCGCCGTCAAGCATGTCGCTCACATCAGGAGCGTATCCCGGCGGTCTGTCATTCGCGGCCCGAAAGGTCGTCCCTACAGCTGACCGGTTCGCTACCTGCCTGGAGCTCGCAAGGGATCCCTCAACGGGCAAGTCCGAAAAGACCGCTAGCYGGCTACATCTGGCGTTGAGATCAGATGGTGGGGCTCAGTCATCGTCATCGACGTAGACGAATGCCTCGACGCCAGAGGCGAGCACGACAACACGACAAACGTAATCAGCGACTTCGTATCGGTCCGTTGCTTCCAATTCCTCGTCGTTCAGCGTTCTGCGAACGATGCCCTTCAGCAACGCTTTACGCATCTCGCGAGGGAATCTCGATCCTCGCGTCGTCGGGGAGGGACGAGGAATCTCGGGGTGACCCGGACGGGCCGAGCGACTTCACCCGAGAGGTCGTCGCGTGTCTGAATGCGGGGTCGCGCCGGTCCACCATCCTTGATATCTACTCATGGGCGAACGAGAAGGTGCCGACTCAGGCACCAGTGCTTCGCACGTTCGGTTCACGCCACTCCGCGATTCGAGCGATCGACAGGGCAACGACAGACCTCGATCTCTTGTAAGGCGGGGCGGCTCTTTGCGCGCCTCCCGTCGACGTCGATGGCAGCGCCTAACCTAGTGGTTGATGGCGATACCGACCTCCGACACCCCCACCCTCCGCAAGGCTCGTGGTGCGTTCTTCACCCCAGATGGTGTGACGAGGCACCTGGCCGAGTGGGCGGTTCAGAGCGCTGAGGACGCGGTGTTGGAGCCTTCTGCGGGCGAGGCAGCCTTCCTCGTGGCGGCGGTCGATCGCCTCCGCCAACTCGGTGCAGCAGAACCCATAGTCCATGGGGTCGAGTTGCACCATGAGTCAGCGCGCGTCGCTCGCGAGCTCGTAGCCGACGCTGGTGGCATTGCCAGAATCCGGGTGAGCGACTTCTTCCTTACTGAGCCCCGAGGCACCTACGCGGCAGTCATCGGGAATCCGCCCTTCATCCGTTACCAGGACTTCGCTGGCGAGGCGCGCGATCGCGCGCGCTTCGCGGCGCAGGCGCAAGGAGTCGCACTCACCGGGCTCGCCTCGTCGTGGGCTGCGTTTGTCGTGCATGCCGCCGCGCATCTTCGTCCAGGCGGCCGACTCGGAATGGTGCTCCCTGCGGAGCTTCTTTCAACCAATTACGCGGCACCCATTCGGCAGTTCCTCCTCGAGCGATTCAGCAGCGTGGAGTTGGTTACTTTCGAGACGCAGATATTCCCAGATGCCGAGGCTGACACGGTGCTCGTGAAGGCTGCGGGCTGGCTGAGCGAGCCCGCAGGCGTTGCGACCCTCCGGCAGACCCGAGATGCGACAACGCTTGAGTCCCTGTCCGTGGGTACGACCTGGTCGACCGTCGACCCGGCGGCACGCTGGACGCCATTGCACATCCGGGATGAGACCGTCGAAGCCATTGCGGAGCTCATTCCGTCGGGCGCCTTTGTCCCCCTGCAGGAGTTCGGCGACACCACGCTGGGTATGGTGACTGGCGCAAACAAGTACTTCACCCTCTCTCCGCAGCGCGTTCGCGAGCTCGGGATTCCGAAGCGCGACCTTCTCCGGGTATCGCCTCCAGGCTCTTCGCACCTCCGCGGGCTCGCGCTGACGGATTCGGCGATGACGCGCCTCGGTCGGACTAATCAGGCAACGTGGCTTCTCTACCCAAGCGACCGCCCGGCGCCTGCGACGCTCGCGTACATCGAGAGCGGGCATGCAACTGGCGTCGACACTGCGTACAAGTGCCGCGTTCGGAAGCCCTGGTGGCGGGTTCCAGTGCTCGCTCCTGCCGACCTGCTCCTCACCTACATGAATGCGGACACCGCTCGCATCACGACCAACCAGGCACAAGCTCGCCACCTAAACAGCGTCCACGGGGTTTACCTCAAGCCAGAGATCCGCGACCTCGCCCGCGAGGTGCTGCCGATTGCGTCCCTGAACTCGCTCACCCTCCTCAGCGCCGAACTAGTCGGCCGCAGCTACGGCGGCGGCGTGCTAAAAGTCGAACCTCGCGAGGCCGACCGCTGGTGGATGCCGAGCGCGGCTGCGTTGGTGAGACACCGCGACGCCCTTGTCGAGCTCAAGCCGAGGGTTCAGCGGCTACTGCAGGCCAAGAATCTGCGGGGTGCCGTCGCCCTCGTCGATGAGATCCTTCTTGACGACCTACGTGACGCACAGCTCCGCGGCGTGCGCGCAGACCACGATTCATTTATGCGGCGACGAGTGACTAGAGGTAAGAGTGGCTGAACCAAGCCTGAAGCAAAAAGCATGGCCGCTGTTCGACCGCATAGTCGCGGATGCCGCGGATGCTCCGCTCTTCGAGCAGGGGCCGTGGAACGGCGACGCCTACTTCCCCGACATCCCGACGCTCCAAAAGCTCCTCGGAGTGCCCCGACACCTGAACGCGAACAGTCAGAGCGGTGTGCCGGCATTGGCACTCGATGTATGGGTCGCCTACGAACTCCGCCGCGCCGGGTTCGCCCCGGACGCAGTCTGGCCGCGGGCGGCTCACCCTCGGGTGATGCCGGCCCCGGTGGCGAACTACATCACAGGGACGACGAAGGAGCTCCGCGGCAAAGTCGGGGCGCAACTCACACGCTTGACGCCGATGAGAGGCGTCGTCGCGACTGATGCGAAGGTGCTCGGCCGCCACTACATCAAGCAAGTCGACGTTGTCATGAGCGCCTGGGAGACCGGCCCCGAGGTATTGATCTCAACCAAGCGCATGGACTCGTCGTTTGGAAAGAATGCGGCCAACCGCATCGAAGAGGCCTACGGCGATGCGAAGAACTTGCGATCGCGTCACCCACTCGCTGCTCACGGTTTCGTCTATGGACTCCGCTCGACCATCCTCGAATCGGAGCCTGACAAGGCTCGCTGGCTCATTGACCTCCTCGGCAAGCTGTCTCAGGAGGACGACGCATACGACGCCGTCTGCCTGTTGATGCTCCACTACGAGGGTGCAGCGCCAGAAGGTTCGGAAGGTGGCCATGAGGATGAAGAGGATGCTGTTGCGGCGGAGCTCACCACCGAGATCGCGGTAGATGAAGACGATGGCGGGGAGCTATTCGCTGACGAAGACGTCGTTCTCGGTGACATCGACGAGGTGATCGATGGGCTCCCTCATGTGAGCGTCATCGACCATCCCGACGTGCCGCCGTCTCTCGGCGCGGCCGCGTTCCTCAAGAAGACTGTCGAGCATGTGCTGCGGGCAACACCCATCACGATGCACCGAGGCGCTCGAGAGCTCCACGGCTGGCCGGTCGGCGAGGACCCCGCCGAGAAGAAGCGGCGCGCGGCCAAGAGGGCCGCTGGTAAAACTGTTGGTCCCATAGACATCGTCGTCTAAGCGGTCGCTCACCGGGAGCACCGCGCGATCGCTGATGACGGCCCGATGCGCGCAGAAGGCCCGGCCGACGCTCGCCGATAAGGCTAACGCTAGGCGGCGCCTTCGCTAGCAATTGGGGTCAGGTCACTCTCGGAATCTGGACCCTCCTGCATAGCGGCCGCCTGTTCGAAAACATCGTGTGGGAGATATGCGGCGTACTTGTCGCGTAGCGACGCAAGTCCTACGTCGTGGCTCGATTCATACTGCAGTGATTTCTGCACGAATTTCAGGCGGTGGTCAGCGTCACCAATCACCTCGGCCCAAGTGCGAACTATGAGCCGATACTTCTTACTCTGCTGCACCACCCCGTAGGGCAGGTTCTCCTGACTCCGCTGCTCCTCCACTGTCTTCGACACCTCGTTACCTACCAGCCAAAACTCCCAGGTCGCGTTCGGCTGATCGAATCGCTCGTCGTTAGTTATGGCGCTGGCATAGCTCCGCAGCTGAGAGACGTCTTCGTCGTTCAGTCTGTGACTCGGGCGCTTTAGCTCGACGACAAGGTGGGCGTAGTGATTGGCACGCGTTTCCAGTTGCCGACCAAGTACGAGGTCGGGAATTGCGTCGGATCCGTCCTCCCGCAGAACCGGCTTTCCGCTTGCGAGTTCGACATCGAGGCCCAGCTTTGCGAGGTACTTCTTGAGCACCTCTGTCAGTCGCTCGTCATCGCCAGTCAGGGACCACTCCTCCCCGAATAGCCATGTCTCGTGCGCGAGGATGCGATGTAGCTGACGTCGTTCMAATAGCCGCTTCTTGGTCTGTCTGTCGAAAAGGAGAGCGTTCAAGCCGTTGATGAAGTCGATCCGGTTTCCCACCTCCTTGCCCATGGCAATGAGTTGCGTCAGGGTGGTCCGCTCGAGAATCTCACGCAACTCATCGATCCGCGCGGCTGGAAGCTGCGAGAACTGACGGAGAATCGGCAGGAGCGCCTCAGGGTCATTCTCGAAAGTCTCCTTTAGGAGGCCGAGCGCAAGTGCCTTCGAGGATCGAGTCTTCGACTCGTCAACCGTGCGCGATGCCGCGAGCGCCACCACGTTGAAGGTGTCGCGGGTTGCGCGTTCCACGTCTGACTTCGGCTCGCCTTTATAGGGATACACGCCTTCTGCCCGCCATCGCTGGACCGTTTCTGCCTCTCGTCGACGGGAGGACGCGGCGAGGTGCTCCTTGAGGGCCGCTCGGCCAACTTCGACGACTCTTCCGGCGGACGATTCCGTTTCACCTTCGAGAATCAGTTGTTGGTCGTGGTCGAACCCGTTCCACTCGAGGTAGGCGGTGAACTCCGCTCCAATTGCTTGGACCGCTGGTGGCATCTCGCCGACGATGGCGCCACCGTGCTTGCATAGATACAGCCGCCGCTCGACGTTCGCCAGGTCCCACTCGATAATCGTCAGAGTCGCGCTTCCGGCCACACCGACGGGCAACTGAAGCTGAACCGGCGTCCTGGCCGTGATTACGGTGGACGGATCGATGTCGGTCCCGAGAAAGTTGATGTGGAAGTCGGGGTGCCGGTCCAGGTGCAGCGCGAACTCCATGAGGAGACGTTGACGAAGCCCGCTGGACTCCTCCAACGCTGCTACTGCCTCCGGCGTCACGCCGATCATGTCAACGGTGGTGCCCGGCGTCGTTTGATTAAGAGGTATCTCGTCGATCTCGAAACCGTCTAGGTCGGACTTGGCACCCGTGACTCGTATAGATGCAAGCGCGCCACCGTCGGTCGCTGCGCTGGTCGACGTCCATTGCACGACCGACCCCAGAGAAAAGGCCGCGTACCGTCCGCGGCCATACTTACCGTGCACAGGCCGGCCGCCGTCGCTCGTTGAGCCTGGCGCGAGCTTCCAACTGTCGCCAACGTGGGAGAACGCTACTTCGGCCCGCTCGCGATTCATCCCATTGCCGTCATCAGCAACCCTGACGATCTCGACCCCACCTATCGGACCAGCATCGACCGAGATGGAGACCGTCGTTGCATCCTCGTCGAACGCATTCCATACAAGTTCGCAGAGCCCAACGGGCGGCGTCTTGACATAGCTCTCGAGAAGGCTCTTCCCGGCCGAAACTTGGATGCGCACCACTCGCTCATCGTTGCATGCCATCCAGGCGGGATGGTTTCAACATGCTCTGCGATTGACGAGTTGCGGGCTGCCACCCGGGTCCGCGATGACGGTTCGAGAACCGGCCGCCTCGTCCGGAAGCCGATCCATCAGAGCCCCGGCCTCAGGGCTTGTGAATCTCCGCCCAGACATGGCCACGCCTGAGAACGGCTTGAAGGGCGACTCGGACGATCGCAAAGTCCCGCCCGCGGTCATGAACGATGTGATGCCCGCGAACTGTGAACTCGGACATGTTGATCCGCAGGAGTCGGAACCCTTGCGCGGGAATCAGTTCATCGCGTCGCAAATCGTAGCGGCGTCGTTGACCGTCAGGTCCGCCACGCGGAACCCCGGACACTGTCAGTACATCGAGCTTGTCGAAGTGCGCCACGCTCTCCGTATGTTGGCGTTCGTTGAACTCCATAACGAGCCCAAGCGACTCCCAATAGGCGTCAACCGGCAACATCACTCCCCGCGGGTTCTTGGGGAAGGGGTCGCCGCGAAGCCAATCGAATCGATGCTCCCGCGAAGCGGGGATTTCGAGCACTTCGTCGCAGAGGTCCGTCACATAGTTCTGGTCTTGCCGAGTCATAGTCCAAGTCTGTTGGCACAGCTCTCCCCTGGCGCGATCTTTGCGTCATTCCAAGGCGCGTGCCGCCCGCGCCACCAACCATCGCAGCCCGCATGCCGGTCCCTGGGCGACGCTGGTGCGACAGTCATTGCTGCGACCGAGTTCCGCGACATTGCTGCGGTGATGAGTTGCAGTAGGCCCACTCGCGAAACGGCCCGATGAGCGCACCACTAATGAAGCCGGCGAACGGAATCCCGCGCAAGAGCCCCCGCGAAGCCCCCGCGCAGAGCGAAGACCCCCCGCGAAGCAACGAGAGAGCAATGCACGCAGGCACTTGCTGTGTAAGCACTCGTAAGTTAGACACATTCGGCGTACCCTGAACCCATGCGCGGTGGCCTCGAACGCTGGAAGCGGGGTGTCGAATCGCAGGGGGTTCGGCAGGCGCTGGCGTACGCGTTCAAGGGCAGTTGCGACTCGCACCTTCGCAGCGTCACGGGCGTCGAGGCGCTCGCCGCTTACAGCGGCGGCGATGCTGCCCGCGTCACTCGGTTCGCGGTCGCGGCCGGCTCCATCACGATCGACGGCCTCGATGCGGACGAACTGCGCCGCTGGGTCGACGGCCACGACCCGCTCACCGACGAGCCGCGCGGCCGCGAACTCACCTCTCCGCACGCTGACCTCATCCTCGACGGCACCATCAATGCCCCGAAGTCCTACAGCATCGCCGCACTGATCAACGAAGAGCTCGCAAGCGAGTACGAAGCCTTGCAAGACCGCCTGCGCACGCGCATCATCACGACCTGGCAGCGCGAGCTGAACGCTCGGCGCGGCGCGGGCGGCAGCGTCCGGGAAGCACTCAAACGTATCGAGGTCGTCGAACTGCAGCACAGGCGGTCGCGGGCGCTCGACCCGCACATCCACCGGCATCTGTGGCTGAACGTCAAGGTGCTCGGCGAGGACGGCAGGTGGTCGAACGTCGACTCCCGCGTCGCGATGAAGCTGCACACGCTCATCAACGCCGAGGGGGAGCTCGCGGCTCGCACCGACCCGGCATGGCTCGACGCGCTCGCCCGCAACGGCTACACGCTCAACGACGCGGGCGAGATCACCGAGCTCGCGGATGCCGTGCGGCCGCTCTCGCGGCGCTCAAACCAGATCGAGGCGAATCGCGCCAAGTTGCTGCTCGAGTGGCGGTCGGAGCATCCGGGACAGGAGCCCGACCACGACATCCTGCAGCACATCGATCGGCTGGCGTGGGCGAAGAATCGGCCGAACAAGCCCGGTGTGGTGGACGAGTCCGAGTGGGAGCAGCTCATCCGAGACGAGCTGCGGGCGATCGACCCCGATCTGCTGCGGACGCGGCCGGCGACGCGTCCGCGGGCGGTGGCAATCGAGGACGTCGACCCAGATCTGCTCGCGGCGCGGGCGATCGTGGATGCCGACTCCCGCTCGACCGCGTGCGGCGGAAGGTTCAGCCGCTACGACCTGCGGGCCGGGGCGACGCGTGCGGTCGCGGCATCTGGAATCGTCGCCCACCGCGACGACCTGCAGGAACTCATCGATGACGTTGTGGAGCGCGGCCTCGCTCACATCGTCGACCTGCTCGAGGCGGAAGGCGAGCGGCCGGAGCACATCAAAGGCTTGATGGCCGCGACGACCGCGGGTATGAAGGTCGCGCTCGCCGCGCGGTTCGATGCGCTGACAAGCGCGGGGGAGGCGGTCAGTCGCGAAGACATCACCGACATCGCGGATCAGATTCTGGATGCCGACCTCACGCTCGACGCAGGCCAGGCGGATGCCGCGGCCGCGATCGCCGGCACCGACCGGCTCGTGTCGGTGACGGGGCCTGCGGGTGCGGGCAAGACGACGATGCTGCGCGTCGCGCGCGCGGCGCTGCAGCGGCAGGGACGACAGTTGATGGTGGTCGCGCCGACGAAGAAGGCTGCTTCGGTCGCGGGTCGCGAGATCGGCGCGACCGCACTGAGCCTTCACGCGCTGCTCGCCGACCACGGATGGCGCTGGGGTCGCGATGAGGCCGGCGCCGAGATCTGGGCGCGGCTGCGCGTGGGCGACATCGATCCGCGTACCGGTGCGGTGTTCGCGGGGCCGCGTCGGTTTGCGCTCCGGCCCGGCGATCGGGTCGTCGTCGATGAGGCCGGGATGGTCGACTTGCAGACCGCTTCTGCACTCGCGGCGGTCGCCGGCGATACGGGTGCGGGCATCGCGATGGTCGGCGATCACCTGCAGGCGATGCCGGTGGGCCACGCCGGTGCGATGGCGTGCATGACCCGCCGCGCCACCGCGGTCGTCGAGCTGACGGCGGTGCATCGCTTCCGCGATCCCGAATACGCTGCCCTGACCCTTCGCATGCGGGAGCCTGCTTCGCGCGACGAGGCCGTTGCGGTCGCTGCCGAGCTCGATGCTCGTGGTGCGATTCATCGAGTGGCGGATGCCTCGCAAGCCCGCGACGTGATGGTCGAGGCCTGGTTTCGCTGGGCCGTGGGGTGTCGACGGGTGGCGTTGGTCACGAGCACCAACGAGGAAGCCGATGCGATCAACGAGGCCATCCAGGAACGGCGCGTGGAGCTGGCGCAGCTACGCGCCGACCGGCTTGCTGTCGGGCAGGGGGAGCAACGCTTGCTGGAGGGCGACGTCGTGCAGACTCGGCGGAACGACCGGGTGGCGGACGTCGACAACAGAGCGTTGTGGACGATCAGGCGGATCGGATCGTCGGATGTCGAGTTGACCGCGCTGGGGGATAGCGGCGACGTGCGGCGGGTGTCGCTCGAGTATGCCGCCGAGTACATGCATCTCGCGTACGCGGCGACCGTGCATGGGATCCAGGGTGAGACGACGGATGCCTCAATCGTCGGTCCGGGCGTGGACGCCTCGGGGCTGTATGTCGGGATGACGCGGGGGCGGGTGCACAACGAGGCGATCGCGATCGCGTGGAATTCGGATGTCGCGCGTGAGCAGATCGCGGACAGCATGATGCGGGGCGTCCAAGAGGTGAGCATCGACGACTCGGTGCGGGCTGCCCGCAGTGAGCTTGGGAGGGCTGCTCGCGTGCAGGCGGCACCTCGTCGTGACGGCGGAGTAAAGGGGGCGGTCCGTGTCCGAGGCTCCGATGCCGCTCGGGCGGATCGGGACGGCGATTGGCTCCCGGCGGCAATCACTACCCTGGTCGCGCTCGAGGCTCAGATCGGCAGCGAGCGCGCGTTGCACCACGCGCGCCGGCCGGTCGACTCAACGCGGCACGAGCGGTTGGTCAGTCAGCGCGACCGGCTCCGTTTGGTCATCAGAGATGTTGCTGGGGCTCAGGAGAGTGCGGCTGAGGCGGCGCTGAAGCCTGAAGCTGTCCCGCGCGACCGTTCGCGCGCTCCGCACGAGGTAAACCACGCCGTGGATGGCGCCTCCCCGGGTCTCTAGCCGGGCGAGAAGGTCGACCCCGCTCAGCACGGCTGACCGCGCGCGTTTGGCGCCCCCATTCGTGCATCTCACCGGGCCGGGTAGGTGGGCAGTCTTGGTCGTCGGTTGACCCTACGGCGTGAGGGCCGGCCAACCCAATGCCTTCTGCCGCCCGCACAAGGACCGGCATTCGTGCGCAGGGATAGGTCCCGGCAGTGTCTGTACGAACATTCGTAGCGAGACGAACGGACCGGCACTTAGCGGGCAGTTGGCATGGTTCGACATCGCCGTGACGAGCGTCCCCCTACACTCGTCATGCGTTGCCCAGATGAAGAAGGCGAGAGTCGATGAGCACTCAAGGCAGACCTCCTCGATTCTGGCCTTGGGTCGTTGCTGCGATCGGGGTGATTGCCGGCGTCTTCGGAATCGTTACATTCCTGACGGGTAACAATCTTCCCGACTTCTTCAACCAGTCCAACTCCGGTAACGCCGGCACGGAAACCACCAATCAGCCCACGTACGAGAAGATCATCTTCCCTGCGACGGTCTTCGACTTCGCACGAATGGACAATCCGACGCGCCAGTCGTACTTGCTGACTGCCTCCGAAGCTGGCGCGACCGCCTATGCCTACAGCTACTGGCAAGATCCAGCTTCCGTGTGGATGGACGCGACTGCCGCCGCAGGCGGAAACACTGCCACAGTTGTGGGTCACATGGTCTCTGAGGCCGATGCGGCCGGCCAGCGCACCGATTCGGATGGCCCGACCACGTGTGTCTGGGATCAGGACAGCGATCCGAACACTCCGATGCACTCTGTCAAATGCTTCCGCATTGACAACTCGACTAACCGCGCGCTGATTATCTGGACCGAGGCCCAAAGCGTCGGGGATCCCAACGCTCGCCGCCTCACCGAAGAATTGTGGAATCAGACAACGTGGGAGTAGGGAGCCAGCAGGTAGGTGCCGCTTCACCCTTTACGAGGCAATCGTCCAGCACATCTGAGTGGCGCCCTAGGCTATTTGTCTCGCGCACGGAAGGCGGCTGCACTCCACCCCGTTGGTCCGCCCTCGTCACCCAATGCGTCCGCTCTGACCATCTGAGCGCGTAATGACCCAGCGCTGGAGTGCGACCGAACGAGGGCGCGCCAATTCATAGCTGTATCGGCATGCACGGCTACGCTTGGCTGATTGTTCGCTTGTTCGTGGGATGGGGAGTCCGTTAGTGGCCGCAGGGGATTGGCCAACCCACGACAACAAGGCGTGGCGGGCTGTACTTGATAGAGCCCGTGCGCTCGGCTGGCCAACGCCTGCGTGGACGTCGAGTCATCCGAAGCTTGTGATGAATTGCCCCGCTGGGAACCCAGCCTGCACAATCACCGCATTTTCTACAGGCAACAACACCGAGCGTGTGGCCATTCAGTCACTCGCTCGCCTCGATCGCTGTCCACACAGGGCAGTCAAGGATGACCTTGCCAAAGTGGATATTGCCCTAGACATGGCCGAGCGGTTTCTCGGCGCGGCTGAGACGTTGCGGCAGCGTGGGGTCGCGGGGGCACGCTTGTCAGAACTTCTCGAACTAGCGAGCACCGAAGTGGACGCGGCAGCCAAAGTACTCGAAAGAGAGTTCGACCATGTCAGCGAGACATACGAGGAATTGAGCGCACTGGCCGGCACTCTCTTGGAGAGTGACCCAGACACGGTTGACTTCTCGCAAGTCACCGCGGAAGCGGACTCCAATCTCCGCACGGCCCGGAAGGTGCTCTCGGAGCTTCCTAAACGGAGCGACGCGGTTGCTACTCGTCGCGAGCGTCTCGATGTACTTGTGGGTCGCCGGGATGCTCTTCAGACGTAGAAGGATGCTTAGTTGGCAAATGCCAACCTGACAGGTAGAGTCAGGCATAGGAGATTGGGCCGATGATGAATATTGAAGTCACGCTGCGCGTGTCCGGGATCGACCTTGACGACCCGGRAACTGCCGACGTGCTTGGCGAACTCTTTCCAAGCTTGCTTTGGCAGGGCGAGGGGCGATGCATAACGGTCTCGTTTGAGGTACGCGAGCAGAACGCGCCGGCCGAGGTTTTGGATGTCGTCCGAGCCCTAGAGACTGCAGTACCCGGCTTTGTGGCAGTCCGAGTTGACCGCGACCTTGTTTCGACGTCTGATATTGCGACTCGGGTGGGCGTCAGCCGAGAGGCGGTGCGCAAGTGGAGCCTAGAGACGGACTTTCCAGTGCCGTTTGCCACAGTCAGCGGAAACAAACACGCTTGGGCATGGGGAGAAGTTCTTGTTTGGCTCGACGCCTCGCGGGGGATGGCACTTGGGGAGCGGCAACCGACCGAAGCTGTTGCAGTTCAGATTGACAACTGCCTTATGAAGAATCCCGATGCGACAACCGTGCGCTGGGAGCGCGTCTCGCGACCCGCTCCCCGCGCGAAGGCCATCTCGGCCACCTTCCGGGACGTCGTGCCGCTGGAGGAATGGCGAGAACAACGCCAGATGACCGGAGTGCGCTCTGCGCTCGAACATAGTCTCCGTCGGATGGCGCAGCGGTGACGCTGCTCACAATCAACTCCACATTCAGCCCAGAGGTAGCGCCACAGGACGTCCAGCGGATCATCGACGCCACGAAGGTGGTTGACGTCCGGCTGGATGAGGTTCACGCCGGGCCAGTCGGAAGCATCGGCCCAGAGATGTCTGTCCACGTGCAGGTCGAAGAACCGCAGCTTGGGCACCTCGACGAGCAGAATCGCGTGCTTGTGCGGTTCTCTCATTCGGTCGAATGCTCACCATCAAATGGCGAGGGTTCCCCGACAAAGATTCAGCTCGCGCACGTGGTGACTTTCGACGTCATCGAAGAACTCGAGACCACTTGGCCAGCTGTTGCCGCATGGATCGAGACGAACGCGTACTTCATCGCCTATCCGTACGTGCGTCAATCGGTGAGCACGCTGACGACCAACCTCGGATTGCCGGCTCTAGTGCTGGACTACTTGGGACGAGACGACCGTCCCTTCTCGTCTTGGGAAGAGTCTGAAGCGGGGCATGATCCCGCCGATTAATTGGTCTGGGCCCGTCCCGCTTGCGAAACGAAATGCGGCATCCGGCGAACGATGGCACGGGGTTCAAACGATCCGAAGGGGCAGCCCCGTCGCTAGATTCGGGCCCCGTGTGAGTCGTTTTCCATTTGATGGGTACATTGCCGAGGGTGGTCGGCTGGTGAGGTGTAGCCGAGCGATGAGTGCCAGCGGTCGCGGTCGTACTCGGTCAGAAAGCGCCGAAGCGCACGCCGACAGCACTGCACCTGACCTCGACTCGATGACGAGTTCTGCCCCATTCGGCGAGGTTGCACTCCCCGCTCGCGTGGCGATCGTTCGTCCCACCCAGAACGTTACGGCTAAGACCTCGCGGCCGGCCAGCTTCGACTCCCTCGGGCATCGAAATCGATCCTTCCAGCTACGAAGGCGAGCATTCGTGTCGAGCTCGGCGGCGACGTCTACGTTGCGTCGTGGACCCCAAACACTGACGGGGACAGGGAACGTTCTGGCGTGATCCGAGTCGGCGGCGCGGTTCTTGGGCGTTACGTGGCCGCGGGCGGACCTCGGACAATTCAGACCACCGCGGACGGCTACAGGATCACCTGACTGGTCGTGCCGGCGACGCTCGATCACACCGAAGAGCGGCGCAGGAGTACCATGACTCCCACGCCGCTCTCCTGTTGCGATGGGTCAGCGAGCAATCCCGGCGTCGGTGTACGAGACCGGCGCTGCTACCGGCCCCGTAGCGGATCTCTCCGCGACGGGGCCGCTAGCTTTTGGGGAACGCTCGACGGCGACCGCGGCATACTTCAGCGACGCGCCGACGCTGTCCGCGACGACGTCGCGCGTCTCGCGAGTCTGACCGGTCTCCTTGTCGGCGTAGGTGCCGAACCGGAGGTCACCTGCGACGATGACGGCGTCGCCCTTGCGGAGCGAAGTCGCCACATTGCGCGACTGCTGGTTGAACACCACGACGCGATGGAACACCGTGCCCGCGTCCTCCCAGCGGTTCGTTGTCTCGTTGAGACGCCGGTCGTTGACGGCGACAGTGAACCGGGCGTACTCGTTGCCCGACTCGCTCGCGCCGTGCTCGGGGTCACCGGTGAGGTTGCCCTCGATCGTGACCGGGATTCTGGTCGTCATCCTTCTTCCTTCCCTTCAGGAGACACGTCGTGTCTCAGCCGGCGTGGTTCTGGTCGATCCACGCGTCCCATTCGGTCTCGTCGGTCTGGCCGGTCCACGAGCGTGGCCTGAGCGAGTCGTGCTTGCTCGAGCAGCCCGAGCCGACGCGGCGAAGCCGATCCTTGGCCTGGGCGAGGCGTTCGTGCCATCCGATGGGGCCGAAGCCTGTGTCGTTCTTGTCGAAGGATGCCTGGTGCAGGATGTGCAGGGCCGACAGCTCCTCGACGAGTTCGCCATGCTTCCACCAGCACGGCGGCACCATGCTGATCGACAGGTCGTACCGCACGGTGAACCACTCCACCCACTCACGCAGTTCCGTCCATGCGGTGCGCGATTCCTCCGTCGTGAGGTGCCGCCAGTCGACGGGCGGCACGCCGGTCGGCTCATCGGGGTGGCTGAGGATCGGCGGTCCGGCGAGCTGCGCCGCGACCATCGCCTCAATCTGTTCGGGAGTCAGTTCGGGCTCGTTCATGCCGTCTCCCGAAGCCGGATCAGCTTCTGCCTGACGATGTTCAAGGCGATCGTCGAGGCGACGCGACGCCCGCGGTGGTGGGCGAGCACGCGATCGTGCTCGATGATCTGGTGAAGCATCCCATGGCAATACGGATGCAGCGGCACGAGGTCGATGTGACGTTCGAACGCTCGCCACGTGCCGCCGGCGAACCGCACGCCGCTGTAGTCGAGGTGGTGCAGCTCGAGCTGGCTCGAGGTTGCCGGCCGCCCGCATCCCGCACAGGCCAGCGGGCGTCCCAGACGCTCCTGCTTGCGGAACCATCGAGCGCGCCGCGCGAGCCATGCGGGCGACGACAGGAACTCCGACCGATAGGCGTTGCGCGTGACGGGCTTGCGGCGGTTACTCATTCCTCGCTCACCGCCTCGGGCTCGGGCGTCAGCCGGGTCCTGTCGAGGAAGACCTCCCGCTGGTCCTGTTCCATGGCGCGCTTCGTGGCCTGGATGTCGCTGGCATCGCGGCGCTCGTCCCACCCGGTTAGGTCGAGAAGCGCGCTGCGGCGATTGCGGTAGGCGAGCAGGCCGACGCTCGGCGGCATCCGTCGGATCTCGTCGACCGACATCAGCGGCAGGCGTTCGTGATGCTCGCTGGTGGAGTGTCCTGCCTCACGCGTCGACCACGAGCGCTGCGTTCTCGTGCGCTGTCGGCTGCCGAGGATGGCTTCGATGTCGCGAAGGTGACTCACGTTCGAGCCGCCGCCGAGGATCACCTTTGCGGTCGCTGCGGCCCAGATGGTGTCGGCCTCAGCGCGCGACCAGGACGTCTCGGCCTGCGACAAAGCCTGCAGCACGATGAACGTGCAGATGCCGCGGCCACCGCCGTCGGCCATGATCCGCGGCAGATTGCCCCAGCGGAACATGTTCGCGATCTCGTCGAGGATGAGACCGAGCGGGTGCTGCAACCGCGCTCCCGGCGACGAGACGGCCCGCGAGCGGGCGACCTCGACGACGTCGTCGAGAAGCGCGCCGATGAATCCGCCCATGGCGCCGGCTCCGGCCGCGGAGCCGATCAGATACAGGGTGTTCGCGTCGTCGAGGAAATCGTGCGGGTCGAAGACCCGGTCGCCGGCGCGGGGCGTGAGCGCTTCTCGAATCTGCGGAATCGCCAGCGGAGCCACCGCGCCGCGGACGCCGAACCAGATGGACGAGACGAGCTTGATGTCGGCCGAGAGTGTCGAGTCCAGCGAGTCACCCCAGCCAGGTGCGCCGTCCGTCCGCAGGATCGAGACCGCAGCGTTCTGCGCGACGGTCGGGTTCGTGCCCCAGCGGTAAAAGTCGTCGATCGAGCAGTTGCCAACGGCTGCGGCGTGCAGCAGCTGGCCGAGCACATCGCCGGCCGCTTGCGCCCACTCGCCGTTGGTCGATGAGACGCCGATCGCGGTGCCGGTGACGATCGCGTTGCCGCGCTGTGCCGCAACGAGCGGGTCTTCGCACCCGGCGAAGGGGGAGATGCGTGTCGGATGCCGCACCCCGGTCAGCTCCTGAGGGTCGAACACGTGCACCTGGCCGCGCCGCTCACGCATGCGCATCGTGGCGGTGAGGTTGTCGTTCGTCGTGGAGGTTGTGATCAGCGGACCCGACCAATCCAGGATCGCGGAGATCAGTACACGGAAGCCCTTGCCCGAGCGGGGTGGCCCCTCGAGCACTACGGAGTCTTCGATCGAGACGAACACATCGGTGCCGCGAGCGCGGCCGACGCGCCAGCCGACGTCCGTCGGCTTGGGGCGGACGACATCGGGTCGAAGCTGCTCGGCGCGCCGCAAGACGGCCTTTCCCGACAAGTCGTCGCGGACCTCGGCGGCGTTCGCGAAGCCCGGCCGTGAGAGCAGGTCGGCGATGAATGCGCGATCCGATTCCTTGTAGCGGCGGTAGGCGAGGTACGCGGCGACCGCGAGCGCCACGACCATGGCGACCGCCACGTAATCGGCGATCATGATGGCCCCTCGGGGAAGCTCACACCCGGCCGGCGCGGTGTACGCCGCCGAGCTGCCGGTGACCGCGAGCCACAGCCCCGAGAAGAAGCTCTCCGCCGTTGGACGGGACCCGCAGGCGACCCACGTCACGAACTCCGCCATGAACGAGAACACGAAGTTGAACACGACGGCGATGGCGACGAGGGCCGCGATCCCCTTGCCGAGCATCCCCTGCCTCATGGCCTTCTCCTTTCAGAGGCCGCGCGCCGCGGATGCGGCGACGCGGATCCATGCGTCTCGAGTGGTCGGCCGGAGGTCGTCGAGACGCAGCGGACCCGACTTGAGGGCAGGGTCGAACGGGATGCGCTCGACTGCCCGGACGTGGCCTGAGAAGCCGTCCGCGATGCGATTGGCGGAACGGGCGTTGGGCTCCGCCTCGGTGACGACGACCACCGCGTTGTCGGCAAGCCATCGCGACCGTTCGTCCCGCTCACGAAGCGCATCGAGCAGGAGCGCCGCCGATTCGGCCGACTCCGGCGCGGCCAGCGTAGGAACGACGAGCTGATACGTGGAGTCGACCATCCGCAGCCAGCGCTCCGCCGACTCGTCGTTGCCCGAGTCGAAGATGACGACGCGGTAGTAGCGTGCGGCGACTTGCATCACCAGGTCGAACTCGGCGGTGAGGATGCGCTGATGCACGGCGAGCAGCTCGGGGTTCGAGCGCAGCACGTCGTACCGGTCCACCGGCTGGTGGTGCACGAACCGTGCGATGTCTGCGACTCCCGCTCCGGGAGCGAGCAGATCGGATGCCGCGGGCAGCAGATCCTTGATCGTCGTGTCGTAGCGCCCCTGCTCGGTGCGCCAGCCGAGAGTGCCGCGGGTGTCGTTGTTGTCCCACGCGAGCACGTTGCCGCCGCCATGGCGGGCGAACACCGCGGCCAGCATTGCCGTCGTCATCGTCTTGCCCACCCCGCCCTTGCCGTTCGCGACCGCAATGGTCCGGCATCCTGCCCACTGCTGCGACACCGCCCGCTCATTGGCCTCGCGCTCGAGCTCGGCAGGCGACGGTCCGACCCCGAGACGGGCGAAGAACGCCCGCCACCCCCGGACGGTCTGCTCAGCCGGAGTCGCCGTCTCGATGAACGATGGGCGCCGGGGAGGCTCCGGGGCGCGGTGGTTGCGAATCGGCTCGTGCCCCGGAGCTTCGGTGTTCACCTCCTCTCCCTGTTGCGATGGGCCGGCGGTTAGTGGTTGCTCGGTGACCGGCATGGCAGCCGCGCTCGCCGCGGGCGAGGCGATCGTGCCGTCAGCGGCGATGAGCATGTGATGTTCACCTCGGTCGCCCGTGGTGACGAGTTCCACCGGAATGCCGGTGCGCCGCGCTTCTTCCGCAGTGCGGCGCAGGATCATCTGACGGATGTCGGCGACCGGCGTTGCGGCGAGGGGTTCGACAAGTCCATCCGGGGTGGTGAACATCGCGGTGGGACCGGTGACCGAGGCGAACGCGCGCGGCGTGGTGTCGAGACTCATTGGGGTGTCTCCTTCCAGGGCGGTGAGAGCCAGCCCTCGAGGCTGGTGTCGGTGGGAGAGTCGTCCGGCCAGAAGCGGTCGAGTTCCGCGGGGTCGAAGACGCGCAGCATCCCGTCGTCCTCGTCGTGCTGAAGCGCGCTGTCGGTCGCGAAAATCTCGTACTCCCACGCCGTCGAGGTCGCGAAGCAGTCGACCGCGTACGCGTACTGACCGACGTAGGCGAGGAAGACGCCCATGCGCAGCCGGCGCGCGTCTTCGACGTGGGGCGCAGGGATGTTGAGGCGCTCGCGCAGGGCCGCGGCCTCTTGATGGTTGGCGCGGAAGATGAACTTGTTCTCGATGTCGCCGACGATCGAAAAGGCGAGGTTGCGTTCCTTCGATCCGGCGTCGCCGACGGCATCCAGATCGCCCATCTTGTGCAGGATCACGATGTTGCTGATGCCGTAGTGGCGCGAGAGCTTGAGCCATTGCTGGAACATCTGCAACGCGGCGAGCGAGGTCATGTCACGCCAGCCCTCTTCGCGGATCAGGTAGCGCGTCCGCTTGGCGGAGCGATCCGAGACGACTGCCTGGATCCACGCCGTCGTGCACACCTGGGTGAGCTGCGCGACGAGTTCACTGCGCGAGAACAGTTCACTCGTGTCTACGACCACGATGGGCGCGTCGGCGTCGAACGCGACGGTTGACTCGTCCTCGAAGAGGCCAGACAGGTCGCCGTCGACGAATCGGCGCAACACGAACC
This sequence comes from Microbacterium sp. P5_E9, assembly GCF_054049175.1. Lineage (NCBI taxonomy): Bacteria > Bacillati > Actinomycetota > Actinomycetes > Micrococcales > Microbacteriaceae > Microbacterium > Microbacterium sp. P5_E9. Next base: position 110,610 of record NZ_JBFUMV010000009.1, read on the forward strand.
GCGGCTGCACCGCTCCGTCGGCCAGCCGGAAGTCGGTGCCAGCATCCTCGACGATCGCGCCGAGCTGCTCGTAGACGCTGCGGAGCGTCGGGTGATCCGCGGTGATCCGGATGCTGCGCTCCAGCGCTTCATGGATCGCCGCGTGCTCGACCGCCGTCAGCCGGGTCGAGCCGAGCGCCATCTCGACGACGGAGACGAGCGTTGTGATGCGGCGCTGACGCACCATCTTCTCGTCCTGTTCGTCGTCGGCATCCGCACGTCGCGGTCCGCGGTCGAGCGGGTTGAGGCGTGCCGCGCTGCCGCCGCCGATCCGAATGACTACGCCGCCCGGCACGGCCTCGGCGACCGCCACCCACTCGCCTTTCGGGTCGGACGGCACGACGGCCTGGTGCCCGAATGCGAGCGAGCGGGTGACGAGGGTCTTCACTGTGGCGGACTTGCCCGCGCGATACGCGCCGAGTACGAGGATGTTGGTCGAGAAGGTGCCGCGATCGGTCGAGTCGGCGTAGGCCTCCCACGGCGAGAAGTGCCAGAGCGCGTCGGCGTTGAGGTCGACGCCCAGAATGGGGCCGCGGTGACCGAGTCCGGCATCCGCCACGAACGGATAGATTCCCGCGATCTGCCGTGAGGTCGCCTGATGGGCAGGGACGCTGGGACGCGCGAGATTCCAGTACCCGCCCTCGGTCAGCCCGGGGCCGAACGGCCCGGGTACCGCGGCCTCGGGGAGCGCCCGGTCGCGGCGGCGCGTCTTCGGCGGGCGTTCGTTGTCTTGCGCGCGGGCGAGCTCGTGTCGGAGTTCGCGCTTCTCGCGGTTGGTGAGGTGACCGGGTTCGAAGACGGCGACGCGGCGGACCATCAGTTCATCCCCAGTCCGATGGGCAGCACGTTGACCATCAGCGCCTCCGCCTGCTGGCAGTACAGGATCTGCGGCTCCATGCCCGCGCGCGCGAGGGCATTCCGCATTCCGGCGATCGCCTGGTCGAGCCGCTCCTCGTCGGGAGCGGTGACGGTGAGGTAGGCGCCGTACCGGAACTCGCCGTGCCCCGCGACGATCTCCTCTTCTTGGCGCTCGAGGGCATCCCAGTCCGCGGCATCCGCAGCCGAGCCATCGACACCGCGCTTCGCGCGGAGCCGCTCGTTGCCGCGCCACACCTTCTTGTCGTCTTCGATGCGACGCATCGCCTTCTTGACCGAGACCGGAGTCAGGACGATCGAGAGGATGTGGGTGATCGCCTCGCCAGTGGACGGCATGCGGGCGAACACGATCGGCTCGACGAAGCCCACCACGGTGTCGGAGCGGGGCCACTCGTGGATCCACATCGTCGTGTGCACGCCCGAGTCGGTGTAGACGATGCCATTCTTGCCGCGCGGCTCTTCCATATACATCGGGCCGATTGCCACCGGATCGACGCCGGCGTGCCCGTCGTCGCGGTTCTGCACGTTGGAGGCGAACTCGGGGTCGAATCCGACGCGCGTCAAGGCCGCGACATCCCGTGCGTTCAGCCACCGGCGCACGTTCATGCGTGCCGCGCGCAGAGAGTCGCCGAGGTTCCGCGCCTCGAGGTAGGCCAGGGCCTTCACGGCATCCTGCCCGCCGCCGAGCGACTTCAGCTGCGGCCCGAGCGCGATGAGATCAAGCGTGAAGGTGAGGTAGTTGCGGTGCGCCACGGCGAACGGTTCGGACTTGTTCATGACCTCGTCGTAGTTGCGGGCGAGAACGGAGTCAGGGTCAAGCCCGCGCCGAAGCGTGACCGACTCGTAGTGATCACGCGCGGCGCGGATCGTGGTCGGCAGCGTGCGCTCCTGGAGCACTGCGCGCTTGATGCCAGGGCGCTGCGTGAACGACGCGAGCACCGGCGACCACTGCTGGGCGAGGTCATAACGCTCGGCGGTGTCCTTCATGAGGAACCCCTGCACCTCGACCTCCGCGGTCACCGACACCGAGTGGTCGTGCGGGTTGTAGATGCACGCGACGCCGTCGACATCCCACAGCTGGATCGACGCGCGGATGCCGGGAAGGTTCAGCGTGCCCGCGAGTTGGGTGCGCTCGGGACGGTAGACCTGCTTGGTCGCGCCCATTGCGTGGCGCACCTGCTTCATCAGCCAGAGCCCGACCTGGCGAGGAGCGGAGTCGCCATGCACGGTGACGAGTGCGAACACCCCGATGGGTAGGTAGAGGGGTGCGGCGTAGAGGAGCCCCGGAGGACCGAAGCGGTTGACGGCGATGAGCACGATGATCGCGGCGACCGCCATACATGTGAGCTGCCAGGGGTCCATGCCCATCACGACGCCCTGCCGTGAGCGGCGGGGGAGCCGTACCGGGCGGGCCAGATCCTGCGTTGTCATTGGGCTGTCCTCTCAATGCCGGACCGTGGTGGCGCGGCCGGCGCTTGCTGCCTTGTCGCGGTCGTGCCCGGGCTGGTGGCGCCCGAGGGCTTCGGGGCAGCGGTGGGGGATGCTGCGCCGGAGGAGCCGGGAGTGCCAGGGGTTCGTGGCGGGCCGGATGAACCTGCCGGACCGCGCGTGCCTCCGCCATTCGGAGTGGAGCCGCCGGAGCCGGGCGAGCCTGGGCGCGGAGACCGTGACGGTGCGCCGGCCGGCGTCGCGCCGATCCGGCTGGGGATGCGCGAGACCGAGCGCGCAGCACCCGAGGTGGCGCGGCCGGCGCTGGACCCCACACTCGAGCCGACAGAGTCCGCGGCGACGGCGCCGACGAAGCTGAACAGGCCGAAGAGAGCGAACGGGGCGAAGGCAACGAGAACTAGGCCGATGAGCAGAGGCCACGACTGCGGGTCCCAGATCGTGTGGATGTTCGCGAGGCCGTTGATGATCAGCGTGACGAACCCGATCGTCAAGGGACCCGTCAGCAGGAGAACGACGACCGCCGACACGTAGCGCACGACCCACTGGGGCCCGACGGAGCKGGTGGGATACAGCATCCAGGCGATCGGCCCTACAGCGATCAGGGCGGCCAGCACGATGTTCCGGAAGGCGAACACGAGCATGAGGAGCAGCATTCCGAGCATCAGAAGGCCGTGGATCAGGAAGGCGAAGAAGTAGTTCGCCTGGCCCCCGGCCCACATCACCGACTGCAGGGTGGCGAACAGGCCGTCCCGCCCGTCACGGTTCATCACGTACCAGGTGAGGTCGTCGACCGCGTTGAGGAGGTGGCCGGTGGCCCACAGCGACACCGCGACGGCGGGGAAAGCGATGAAGCTGCGAATCAATGCACCGACCAGCTCGGCGCGATCGCCTGACACCATGGCCGCGCCGATCGCCCACACCATCGATCCGAACAACACGGTGAGAACCGCCCAGTGCCAGAACGACCACTCCGCCGTCGCGGCGGACCACAGTACCGACGATGTGTCGAAACGCATGTTCTGGGCGACAGCGAACATCATCGCCGTTGCAGACAAAGCCATACCGCGGCCCGCGTTCTCAAACGTGATGCAGACGACATCGCCGATCGAGCATCCGTACTCGACGAGAAGCGGCTTGCCTCCGCTCGTCTTGATCGCCGGAACGTGCGCTTCGTACGTTGTGCACACTGTCGCCTTGCCGCCATCGACGAAGACGTTGATGAAGCACTGCTGCGGCTTGATATCTCCGGTGTTCTGCGGCGTGCAGGTGATCTGCTCATCGACGCGGGAGCAGTCGACCGGGTAGGCGGGGGCCGACCACGGCTCGCCGGTAACTGGGGTGGCGTTCGTTGCTGCAACGGATGCTGTCCCCGCCGTTGTAGGCGGCGCGGAGGCCGCCGCACTCGCGGGACCGACCGCACACACCGCCAGACCGAGACCGACGACGGCCCCGGCGAGCAGTGAGCGGAAGGTGGACATCAGAATCCGAAGTCGAAGTTCACGAACCACTGGAAGAGGCCGGATGCTGCGCCCAGGACGGCGGCGGCGATGAAAATCCAGAGGATGTTCTCGCCCGCCCAAGTTCGGACCCGGTCCGACGCAAGCCCTCGGAACGCCAGTGAGGCGCCGGCAATGATCAGCATGATCAGGACGACGAGCATTGCGCCGGCCAGGATGTACGAGGCGACGACCTGGAAGCCCTGGAAGAAGGGCGCCGAGAAGTCCGGCTGAATGTCGGGAACGTCGACGTCCGACGGCATGGACTGGGTGAATTGCATGACAGCTCCTCGGTTTCGTTCGTCACTTGAGCGGAAGGCCGTGTGCGGCCATGAACGGCTGCGGGTCAATAGGGGTGCCGCCTTGCTGGACCTCGAAGTGCAGGTGGCATCCGAAGGAACGTCCGGTGTTGCCCTCGGCGCCGAGCGCGGTGCCGCCGGCAATGGCGTCGCCGACGGCGACGCGGAGCGAGTTCCACTGCATGTGGCCGTAAAGCGTGACGAGACCGCCGCCGTGGTCGATGCGAACGGCGTTGCCGTAGCCATGGAAGGAGCCTGCTGTGATGACCTTGCCTGGTCCCGCGGCATAGACCGTGGCGCCGCATCCCTGTGCCATGTCGTACCCCTTATGGTCTGTCGAGCAGAAGCTGCACCCCTGAACGGGGTGGTATCCGAAGCCGCGGCCCTTCGAGTAGTAGCCGGCGAGGGGGTATCCCCAGTCGCCGCTCGCGATCGGGGCCCCGCGAGTCTGGATCTCTGCGGCGGCAGATTGCCCCGCGACCGCGAAGGGTACGGCGATGAGCGGTGTCAGGATGAGCGCGCTGCTAAGCACGCCGAAGAGGAGAACCCCGATTGCGATCTTGCGGCCCGTCCTCGTGTTCGCGAGGGCTGCGGCTGCGGCGACCGGGACTCCCATGTCAGGGCTCCAATGACCCCGAGAAGTATCGGACCACCTTGCAGTCGCCTGCTTGCTGGGCTGAATCCGGAGTGGGCACCGAGCCCTTACCGCACAGAACTTGGACGCTCACGCGCACCGTCTCGTCATACGACGTCTCACCGCCGTCGCTATCCGATCGGGTATAGGTGAGCGTGACATCCGCCGTGCCGATGCTCATGTCGCCTGACACGTCATCGGGGACAGCGCTGAACGTGACGTCGCCCGGCACCGCTGCCGACACGCGTCCGTCTTCGTTCGCGAGCGAGTCCCACTCTTCTTCCGGAAGCACCACGGCCTGGCGAAGCTCGAGCTGCGATGCGCGCATGTCGTCTTCGCGATCCTCCTCCGAGGTGTACCGGATGTCGGGCGTGAACCAGGTGTCGAGGTAGGCAAGCCAGTCGTCGCGACTGCTCTTCTGGGTGTCGAACGTGGATGCCGCAGCCAGCGCCGCGCGGGCGTATGCGTCTCGGTCGGTGGTGATCGGCTCTGGCACCCACCCCTTCTCTGCGACGGAGGAGTCCACCACTTGGTCCACGGGGGAGGTGGTGGCTGTGGCGACCGAGGAGGGGCTCGACGTCGTGGCGGGAGTCGCTCTCGGTGCGGACTGCGGCGAGAAGAGCGCAGTCAGGACGATTGCGATCATTCCGACGATGAGCACCCCGCCGCCGGCGATCGCCCAGACGAGCCCGCGTCGGCTTTTGTTCCGAGATGGAGTGGTCATCTGCCCGCCCGGATATCGAGCGTTGCCGGCGTGCATCGAGCGATCTGCCCAATTGAAAGCCGCGGCATCCGCGGGCGCTTCATCGCCAATCTCCGGGGAGGGGAGGAGCGGTGCGTTCCCTTGACATGAGGGAAGCATATAACGCTACACTCCGTTTGTGAAGCATTTTTTGAATCGGTCATCTGGACGACCGTTGAACAGTGCGCGACACTGGGCAGGTGCCCCGCTACGCCCGCCCCGCGAACAGTGACTACGCGGAGGATCCCATCAAGGCATTCGGGAACATCATGCAGGCGACCATCATCGGTTACCTGCGGAAGAATCCTGGCCTGACGAGAGGCGAGATCGCCGAGGCGATCGAGCTTCCGAAGATGACGATCGCCAATGGGATCGAAAAGCTGATCGACGCGGGTCTGATCATTGCGGATCCGCCGCGCGACGTCGCAGTGAGGGGCCAGCGGGTGCGCTACATCGTCGATGATGCTCGCGTCACCGAGATGGTGATGCGCCTGGAGCAGGTGCTGGGCGAGTTCTAGCCTGCTTGGCCGCCCCGTTGCGCGGTCGTGGCGAGTGTTCGGCTCTAGCATGTCGAACCCTCCTTGAGGACACCCGGGTTCACTTAGCTCGATCGTTGAGCATGCTCAAACCGGCGTGGCGCCCAGCCTTGCACTCCGGTGGGACGACGCGCAACCGTTGTTTTGAGCATGATCAACGGGTATCGTGAGCCTTCACCATGGGCGACGTTGGGCATGCTCAATCGATGACGCCTCCCCTTGCCCGAGGGCGAAGAACGGTAAGTGGAAATGACCGAGGACGAGAACACGGCGGCCGCCGAGGACTTGGCCAGGCGCCTTCGGCTGCTCCTGGATGTCTCGATCGCCGAAACAGGCACCGAACCTACGTACTCCCAGATCGCGGCCTTTGTGCAGAGTCGCGGCCTCAATCTCTCCCGGTCAAGATGGACCTACATGGTCAACGGTCATCGTTACGTGAAGGATCGCCCCCTATTCGAGGCTTTGGCGGAGTTCTTCGCCGTAGACGCCGCATTCCTGGTCGGCGACGGAGGTGCGGCGATGCCCGCAAAGGTCGCTGCGCAGCTCAACCTCGTGCGCTCGATGAGGGCGGCGAAGGTCAAGTCGTACGCCGCGCGCACCTTGGGAGACATCTCTCCAGACGCGTTGCAGGCGATCAGCCGATTCCTGGACGAGGAAATGACTCACAAGTAGCAGTAGCCCCGGCGAGCCCATCAAGGAGAAATCGCCAGCGCTTCCGCGGGGAGGTGACGACATCGTGAACACTGAATCGATCGCAGCGGCGGTCAGGTCGGAGCTGCGCCTCGGGGATGTCTTCTCTTTCGACGACCTCGTCGGCGCGGTTGAGCGACGCAGACGGCGCCCGCTTCGGATCGTCGAACTGGCGGACTTGAATGAGCGCGACGGCATCTGCGCGGTGTGGTTGGTAGCGGAAACCGAGGATGTCGTCCTCCACGCGCATAGTGACTCGACACTTCACCGGCAGCAGTTCGTCTTGCACGAGCTGGCCCACATGATCCTCGGGCACGGCGACGACGAACGTCTGGAGACCCCAGAGTCTCTGCTGCCGGACATCCCTCCGTCGACCCGCCGTCGTCTCCTCAGCCGCAAGGATCTCGACACGGTGGATGAAATCGCCGCCGAAGCGCTGGCAGATCATCTTGCGGCCGCGATCCGCGGTTGCGCCTTCCACCAGTCGAGGTTCTTGGAGATCTTCGGTTGATTCAGGTCCTCGTCTCCGTCCTGATGTGGCTGCTTGTTGCGAGCCTGCTCATCTTGCGTCGGGACCGAACGGACCACAGCATCACCTACTCTGCGGTGACGATCGCGGTCGCGATGACGCTCAATATCGATGCCGTCTACACCTGGGTAGATCCGATGCTCGGCGGCACGAACATCGTGACGCTTCTCGCCGACCTTGCCCTGATGATCGGGATCTTCTTCCTCGGTCGAGGAGTCGCCAAAGCATCGGAGTACACGCCGCGCGTGATTAAGGTCACGCTCGGACGAACCGTACTCACCGCTGCGCTCGTCGGTGCGGTGGTCTCGTTCGCGCTCATCGATCGGGGCGCGACGACGACGACTTTCATGCTGGACTACGGCGCCCAGCCGGCAGCTGGGGCGTATTCGATCGTCCAGTACGCGTACGACGGTGCGATCATGACCACCATGGCGGTCGTCGCCGCGGGGCAGATCGGCCGAAGTACCGGTGCGGCACGGCTGCCAGCTGTCTCGCTTCTCCTCGGAAGCCTGATCGGCCTCACGTTGGCGATCGTGATCATCGTCATGGATATCGCACATGTCACCGGGAACCTCACGTTGATGTCCACGCTCGGGGTCGCGTATGGACCGCTGTTCCTCTTGACGTTCCTCTTCCTCTGTTCGGGGTTGGCCGGTCAGCCCGCCATCGGCTGGGCACGAGCTCGCTCACGGATGGCGAACACGAGCGCGCTCGTCGCTCGCGTAAACCCGATCTGGCAACGGGCCAGCGCTGTGCGGCCGGGCATGAGTCAGCAGCTGGGTGGTGGGTTCCGGGGCGAGGACGCAGAAGCCCAGCTGCATCGACAGGTCGTCGAGATCCGGGATGCCGTCATCGACCCTCGTGTCACGTTCGAACTGAGCGCGTCCGAGCGTGAACTGCTCGAGGAAGCGGAAGCGCACCTGATGGGTCGCAACGTGTCGCCGCGCGCTGTCATTGCGCAACCGAAGGAAGCGCATTGAGGTGGATCGCCGCGGCTGCGGCCGGCGCTTGCGCCACTGCTGTCGGAGCCGCGGCGGTCGGTTTCGTGATCGCGCGCCGACTAACCGCGCCCACCGTCGGACGAGTGTTCGACCTCATCGTCCGAGACGTAGTGCGGCAGGAGGGTCGCGACGCGGTGGTTCTCGACCGGAGTGCGCGGACCTCGGCGCCAGGGCTCTACAACCTCTGGCTCGAGGACGGCGGATGGGTGCGGGTCGGACCGGTCGTGGGGGAGGTGGGGGATAGAGTCACCCGTCTCGTTGAGTCGATCGCGCCGGATGGGGCGTTGCGCGCGGGTAGCCGATTCTCTTGGAGCGGCATCTACTACCGGGACCCGGCGGATGCAGGACTCGAGACGGTCGATGTCGTCGTCGAAACGCAGGTCGGGCCGGCGCCGGCGTGGCTGATCCGTCCGTCGGACGGCGAGGGCGATCGGTGGGCGATCCACATCCACGGGCTGAGCAGCCCCCGGGCCGGCACGCTCCGCGGCGTAGAGGTGGCTGCACAGTGCGGACTCACCTCCCTCGTCGTGACGTACCGGAATGACGGTGAAGGTCCCACAGTGCGGACGGGTCGTTCCACGCTTGGCGCAAGGGAGACGGAGGACGTTCGCGCGGCGGTGCACTACGCGCTGGATAACGGGGCGCGACGGATCGTGCTGTTCGGCTGGTCCATGGGCGCGGCGATCGCGCTCCAGCTGGCAGCGGATGCAGAGTTCCGCGGCGTGGTCGACGGACTCGTGCTCGAATCGCCTGTGCTGGATTGGCAGTCGACGATCAACGCGAACTGTGCTCGCGCCGATTTGCCGGCGTGGTTCGGGGTGTTCGCTCGGCCTTGGCTGGGGTATCGGGCGCTCGCGCGGCGGATCGGGCTCGAGTCTGAAGTGCTCCTGGACCGCTTCGACTGGATCGCGCGCGCCGATGAGCTTCGTGTCCCGACGCTTATGCTGCATGGCACTGGCGACACTTCCTCACCACATGCCGCATCGAGCCGACTGGCTGGCCAGCGGCCACTCGTTGTCCGTCTCGCCTCCTTCGATGCGGATCACGCCATGGCATGGAACTCGGATCCCGAGCGTTGGCGGGCCGCCGTCCGCGAATGGCTAGACGGCCGGACCAGGTGAATCCGGGCACTAGGTCATCTCTGAACTCGCTCGGGTAACGCGTAGGTACCGCAACATCCTGCCAGGCGACCCTCCCGGGCGAGCCAGATCAGATGTCACCTATCCGTGCAGCAGTCCCGTTCGTGGTGCGGAGGAGCTCACAGATGTGAGTCACCGGAGCTCGCTCCGAAGTGTCGAGCGTGTCCGACACCGTGAGCTTCCGCACGACGTGTCAGCTCACCGGGAACTAATTCGCGATGACGGATCAGCGCGGAGCGTTCAAGAATCCAGCCAGAGTTCCGATCCAAGTTCGACTGGGTTGGTCCCTCGCGGAAAGTTTATCGAGGCGGCGAAGGACAGGGACTGCAGGGCGAAGCGAGCGATCCGCGCATCGGACCGCGAGGCGCCGGCTGTCGATGCGAGCGCATTGAGGGTTGAGCGCCACTGGCGGTCCAGTTCGGGAACGTTCCGCTTGACAGTGTCTCGAAAACCAACCGTTGCCACTGTCGGCGGCTCGTATGCAAGAAGGCGTACAGCCCCAGCGTGGCGGTAGCTGACGGCCATCACCTCAGATACCAACCGCGCGAGCTCGTCTTCCCGTGACTCGAGCGCGTCGCCGGCGAGTCGTTGCCGGAGTCGCTCGAAGTCGTCCTGAACCAATTCGAGCAACTCGATCGCGATGGCTTCCTTCGACTCGAAGTGGTGGTAGAGGCTCCCAGGAAGTACTCCGGCAGCCTCCGCGATGTGAGCCATCGTGGTCCCCGAGTAGCCGCGCTTCTCGAAAAGTCCCGCAGCGATCGAGCGGATCTCGTCTCTCCGTGACCAGATGGCGACGCGCTGCGCGTCATCGGTGGGCTGGGTAGTCGTACCACGAGTATGGCGTCGTCGGGGGCGCACGTTTCGGTCCTTCCTGGTTGGCCCGCATATCGGAGCAAAGATTCGGGTTGCCACTTGCGGGATGAGGGCGAGCGCCCTAATCTCGGAGCAAGTGTTTGGTTCAATGATGAATCCCAGACAAGCGAGAGGACAAGACGCTGATGTCTGCCGATGAAGTCAAGACGTTCTTGACCAGGCTTCTCAAGGAGGCGCCTGGGCATGCCTCGGACATCGCAGCGGCGATCCGAATACCCAATCGACTTGTGGAGCGGTCCCTCGAGGAACTCTCCAATGACGGATTGGCGGAACGAGTCACGGACACCAGCGGCACCTGGTATCGATGGGCCGCTGACCCCATGTAGCACCCCGCCGCGGAACGAGGAGTGGCATTCGAACCGCGACGCCCGAAACGTCCACTGCGCACTCGCCGCAGTGAGATCAAGGAGACGAACATGATCAAAGCCCTCTACACGGCATCGGCGACATCGACGGGAAACGGACGCAACGGGAGGGTTCGTTCCGACAACGGTCGGCTCGACTTCTCGGTGGCGATGCCGGTCGAGATGGGCGGCAGCGGCAACGGCACCAACCCGGAGGAGCTGTTCGCCGCGGGATACTCCGCGTGCTTCCACAGCGCACTGTTGATGATCGCGCGTGAGGGCGGTGTGTCCCTGGCCAACGCTGCGGTCACCACCGAAGTGGGGCTCGGCTCAGGGGAGAACGGCGGCTTCGGTCTCGCCGTGACGTTGCGAGTCTCGCTGCCGGAACTGGAGATGGACATCGCCGATCAGCTCATTGCACGGGCCCACKAGGTCTGCCCCTACTCTAATGCGACACGGGGAAACATCAATGTGCAGCTGGAGACCGTGGCGACCGTCGCCACGGAACGTGAGTCAGTCGGATCCTTCTGAATGTCGACTACTACGTCCAATCGACTCCCACCCCTTCGCGGCGCCACTGAGAAGCTGTCCCGACTGCGAAAGACCATCGCGCGTCGCATGACGGAGTCGCTCCAGACCACCGCGCAGCTGACGACGGTCGTCGAGATCGACGTCACCGCACTCGCCTCCTTGCGCGAGGCGCACAAGACCGAGTTCCTCGAGCGGGAAGGGGCGAAGCTGTCGTTCCTTCCATTCTTCGCCAAGGCCGCTGTCGAAGGCCTCCAGGTGTTCCCGCGCGTGAACTCGACGCTCGACCTAGACGCCGGAACCGTGACCTATCCGGACAGCGAACATCTCGGCATCGCGGTGGACACGGATCAGGGCCTCTTCGTCCCGGTCCTGAGGAACGCCGGCCAGCTGAGCATCGCCGAACTCGCGCGCGGCATCGATGATCTCGCCACGCGGGTTCGCGAGGGCAGGGTCGCTCCCGACGAGCTGTCCGGGGGCACGTTCACGCTGACCAACACCGGCAGTCGCGGGGCGCTGTTCGATACCCCGATCCTCAACCGCCCCCAGTCCGCGATTCTCGGCACCGGGATCGTCGCTCGCCGGCCGGCGGCCGTGCGGGACGCGGTCGGTGCCGAGGCGATCGCGGTGCGATCACTCGTCTACTTCGCTCTCACCTACGATCACCGCATCGTGGACGGTGCCGACGCCGCGCGTTACCTCGGCTGGGTCAAGGATCGTCTCGAACGAGCCGACTTCGCCGACGAGTTCCACTGACCCCCACGACCTCCGACGCTCTCTTGGTCGCAGAGGCGCTGATGAAAAGGTGAGGACCTGGGGAATACGCCTCCCAGGTCCTCTCCTGCGCGTCGATCGGTGCCGTTTCCTCCAGGGACTCGGCCCTGCCACAGGACGTACCGCTGCCCGTCGAGATGACATCGACGACGTCATCTCACGCGGTCGCTACGTGGTCGTCACGCCGCCTTCTCGATAAGATCGATCTGAGTGCCGACGGAGTAGGTCTCGCCGGGAACGGCCTCACCATGGCGCAGGGTGCCCGACGCAGCGGCCTCGATCTCGAGCGCCACCTTCTCGGTTTCCACCGAATAGATCTGCTCGCCCTCGGCGACCGCCTCCCCGTCCGCGACGAGCCACGCGATGAAGGTCACTTCTTCTATGGCCATAGAGACCTTCGGGATGCTGACCGAGACGTGTTCAGATATTTGCTGCTTTCAGCGTCGAGCGGACTGTCGAGACGATGTCTTCGACGCGCAGCGTGACGACCGACTCGGAGGCGCGTGCAGGGATGGGGGTGCACCTCGCACCGACACGCTGGACGGGCTCGAGGAGCTCGCCGAACATCTTCTCGTTGATCTGGGCGGCGATCTCCGCCCCAGGACCGGCGAAGGCCGTCGCGTGGTGGACGATGACGGCGCGCCCGGGTTGCCGCCTCGATGAACAGGACAGGGTGGGGTCGAAGATCGACGAGAGCAACAGTCCCTTCGCATCTGCCGGAGTGCTGGGGTAGACGACCTTGAGGCCCGGTACGTGCATGAACCACGCCTCGAGCGACTGCGAGTGCGTCCCTCCCGAACGGGTGCCGGCGAAGATGGCCGTGCGCACGGTGATCGGCGAGGTTGTGCGGCCACCTGACAGGTACCGGACCTTGGCGGCGTGGTTCACGATCTGGTCCATCGCGATGCCGATGAAGTCCATGATCATGATCTCTGTGACCGGAGGGTAACCCTCGATGCTGCCGCCGATCGCAGCACCGATGATCGCCGCCTCAGAGATCGGGGTGTTCATCACCCGGTCGTGACCGTGGGTCGTGGGGAGCCCCTGGGTGACACCGTTGACGTCGCCGGCCGGATCAGCGAGGTCTTCGCCGAGCAGGAAGACCCGGTCGTCGGTGCGAAGTGCCTCATCGAGAGCGGAGTTGAGCGTCGCGCAAGCTCATGGTTGTTTCAGACATGGGTGATCACCAATCCATCGGCGTAAACGTTGTCTTCGATCTCTGCCGCGGCGGGCACTGGGGCGGCGACCGTTTCGGCGACCGCCACCTCGATCTCGGCTGCTGCCGTGACGCGGATGGCAAACTCCAAGAAGGCGTTGGAGCAGTAGCGCTCTGCCGGAACGTGCAGCGGGCTGGTCATCGCAAACGGCACCTTCGAGATCACATCGTCTCCATTGGGGCCGATCGGGATGGCCTGCTCGATGAGATCCGCGCTTGTGTGGGGGTCAACGATCGTCATTGCCGCTCAATCTCTCCTCCGACGTTGGAGGCTGGAATACCAAGATTTGCTCTCAACCGACTCAGGTTCGGAGTTCTGCACAATCCCAGTGCGCCCACTGGGACCGAATAGTTGCTCCGGCCAGGGTTGCGATATTAGTTGAGGGCGTGGCTACCGCAGTTGTCAGATTCGTCGTCGATCCCGACGCGGCGCTCAGTGCTGAGTGCTTCGCCACCGCAGTCCGAGCCCTCGAGGTTGAGGGATTCACAGTGCTGGCATCGGCTCCTGAGCACCTTCCCTAGCCGCGGCGCGAAGTCGAGAAAATCGTGGACGACGACGGCGGTCTCGATACGGGGACCCCCTCGGACGCCTGCACTCGCACGTTCGGCGTGGAACCAGAGCTTGGCGTCATCACCTATGTCAGTCGGGGTACCGACGACGACGCGCGCGGCGTGCTTCAACGCTTCGGAATCGGGGGACACGTTCACCGCGAATTCCTGGATGGCAACGATGAGGTCGTCACGGTCACGATTGCGCAGTCCGATGTCCGGCGCGTACCGGAAAGCAGACTGCATACTGCGCTCGAGGCGACTCTGAACTGCGACGTGCGGATCGTCCTGGCCGGCTGACGGGACGCTGACGTCCGCAACCTGCAGACGGAACATCGGCACTCCCTTCAAAATCGTGTGTCTTTCAGTTCGCTGCTCGATCCGGAGCAGAAATTCGGTGAGTCCCTTGTCGCGGGCCCCGCGCGCATGTACCGTTGGAGCAATTGTTTGGTTCGGTCGTACGGAAGCGGCCTCCGGCATACAAAGGAGTAACGGATGACCGGGACGGAATCGTTGAAGATCGACTCCAGCGTGCACGCATTCTTCGAGTCCGATCGCGACCTGCGCACGTACCTGCGGGCGCCGTTCGCAAGCCGAGGGTTCCCTGACGCGGATGTGTCCTGGTTCTCGCCGGAGGGGCCGAAGTACGCGCGGGGCACGGAGAACGCCGACGGATCGCATCCGGGTTCGGATCCGGACAAGGTCGGGGCGCACATCTTCGGCGAGGGCGGCCTCGACTTCGCCGTGGTCCACCCCATGACGGCGGCGGCCATCCTCCCGGACTGGCACCTGGGCACCGCGATACTTTCTGGCACCAACCAGATGCTCGCGGAGCGGTGGCTGGAGCAGGGCACCTTTGCCGACAGATTCCGAGGGACGATCCGGGTGCATCCGACCGACATCGACGGTGCCGTTGCCGAGATAGGCCGGTGGAAGAACCACCCGAAGATGGTGCAGATCGGGTTGCCGACTCAGACGCAGGTGCCTTACGGGCGTCCGCAGTTCCGCCCGTTGTGGCGTGCGGCCGTCGACGCGGGCTTGCCGGTCGCGATTCACCTCGAGAAGGGCGTCGGGGTCACCCACCCGCCGACACCGTCCGGCACTACGCGGACGTATTCGCATCACGCGGCGTACGAGGGGATGACCTACATCTGGCACCTTATGAACATGATCGCCGAGGGCGTGTTCGCCGAGTTCTCGGATCTCAAGGTGATCTTCGGGGATGGCGCAGCGGACATCCTGACTCCGTTCATTTGGCGCATGGACACTTTCGGTCGTCCGCACCTGGAGCAGACCCCGTGGGCGCCGCTCATTCCGAGCGACTACCTCGCGGGGCATGTCTATTTCGTGAACGGCGTGCTCGACGGGCCTCCCATCGATGCGGACTTCGCGTCTGAGTGGCTCCGCATGACGGGGAAGGAAGACATGCTGCTTTTCGGTTCGAGCTACCCCGAGTGGCAGCTCAGCACTCCGGCAGATCTACCTGCCGGCTGGTCCGACGAACAGCGGGCGAAGGTTCTCGGCGCCAATGCCGCGCGGCTCTTCGGCCTGTCTACGCCCGCGTTGGTCTGACGCCATTCAATCGAGAGGAACGACCGATGACTATGCAGATCGAGACGGATCACGTCGCCTCGGAGGTGATGACCCCGGTGCGCGTGGTGGACTGCGACGTGCACCCCACGTCCCGAGTGGGAGAACTTGAAGAGTACTTTCCAGAGCCCTTTCGAAAGATATTCGCCGCTCGCGCTGTGGGCTCAGGCAACCCCGTCTACTACGATGCTCCGGACTACGCCAATGCGATGGCGATGCGCACCGACAGCTTCCCCGACGACGGGAACTTCGCAGGCTCGGACCCGGACCTGACGTTCCGCCAGCTGATCATGGAAGCAGGGTCCGACATTGCCATTCTCGGCCCGCTCGCCGGACCAGCGGCGCAGACACCGGAAGAGGCTCATGCGGTCGCCTTCGCTATCAACCGGTGGCAGGAGACCCACTGGCTCGACAGTCGGAACAACTGGCACAAGCGCTTCCGCGGTTCCATCGTGGCGGCCATGTCCRCTCCTGAGGCTGCCGCGCGCGAGATAGAGACGTGGGCGGGACACGAGTACTACAGCCAGGTGCTGATCGACGCGGAGGGGCGGCCCTCGTGGGGAGATCCTCAGTACGACCCGATCTGGGAAGCGGCGAGCCGGCACGATATCCCGGTCGCGTGCCACCTCGGCCGAGGCAAACACAATGAGCTGCCGATGTCACCGGTCGGTTTCATGACCTATAACCACGACCTCATGGTCACCTACTCGATGCTCGCTGCGAACCAGGTGATGAGCCTGATCTTCGACGGCGTCTTCGACCGTTTCCCGAAACTCCAGATCATTCTGATCGAGCACGCATTCAGCTGGATACTGCCGCTGATGTGGCGCATGGACAGGATCTACGAACTTCGCGGGAACGAAATGGGCCTGCAGCGCAAGCCCTCGGAGTACGTCAAGGACCACATCTGGTTCACGACTCAGCCGTTGGACTATCCCGAGGACAAGCTCGAACTGACTAACGCGCTCGAATGGATGGAAGCGGACAGGCTCCTTTTGTTCTCCTCCGACTACCCGCATTGGACCTTCGACGACCCGCAGTGGGTGGCCAAGCACATGCCGGAAAAGATGCGGGACAAGATCATGTTCGGCAACGGCATCAACCTGTTCCACCTGCCCTCCGAGGTTCCCGCACTTCCCGGTCAGAGGCTCGTGCGATGACCCTTGGGGAGATCAGGAAGACCGGCCCGTCTGCACAGCCCCGGCTGGCTCGCGGTCGCGATCACGTGGTCGCCCAGGTGGGCGAGATCACGCCGGGGGACTCGAAGATCGTGCCCATCGGCCGCCACGGGGTCGGTGTGTACAACGTGGACGGCAAGTTCTACGCGATCGCCAACTACTGCCCCCACGAGGGCGGCCCACTCTGTCTCGGGCGCACGCACGGACAGACGGTGACCGACGAGGACAGCGCCGGCGGTGCCACCGAAGTCCGCCAGGGCGAGTTCATCTACTGCCCCTGGCATCAATGGGGCTTCGAACTCGCCACCGGAACCACCGCGGTCAAGCCCGAGTGGAGCATCCGAACGTATCCGGTGCGTGTCGACGGCGACGACGTCATCGTCACGGCCTGAAGCCGACAGAAGAGACAAGGAACCAGCACATGGCAGAGATCGAGATCAACGGCGGGCGCGTGGTGTACGAACTCGTCGGGCCCGAAGACGGCGAAGTGGTCACGCTCACCCCCGGCGGCCGCTTCAGCAAAGACTATGGCGGAGTGCACGAGCTCGCGAACGCTCTCGCCGCCGGAGGCAAGCGCGTGCTGCTGTGGGATCGGCCGAACTGCGGTGCATCCGACATCCAGATCTACGGCAAGACCGAATCCCACATGCGCGCCGAGATCCTCGGCGAGCTGGTCAGGGCGCTCGGCATTCCGTCCCTGGCAGTGCTCGGCGGATCCGGTGGAGCACGCGACTCGATCTTGTTCACGATCATGAATCCCGACCTCGCCACTCGTCTCTGCATCTGGTCGATCGTGGGCGGCACGTTCAGCACCATGAGTCTCGCGGGCGTCTACGTGCTCAAGGAACTCCGGGCCGTGTGGTCTGGTGGGATCGACGCGGTCGCGCAGCTCCCAGAATGGAGCCGGCTGATCGCAACCAACCCGCGCAATCGGGAACGACTCGACGCGATCGGTGGCGAGGAATTCGAGCGGGTGATGTCCCGCTGGTTCGACGCGTACGTTCCGAAGCCGAACGAGGTGATCCCCGGCGTGCCGGACTGGCAGTTCGCGGATGTCAGGGTTCCGACCCTGATCATCCGGGGCGGCGAGAAGGACCGGGACCACCCCAAGCGGACGTCCTTCGAGGTGCATGCCCTCATCAAGGGTTCGACGCTCATCGACCCGCCGTGGCCTGAGGACGCGTGGGAGCGTGCCGTCGAGGCGATGATGGCTGGGACGGGGAGCGTGTTCGACCCCTGGGTGCAGGCCGCCCCGGCGATTCTCGCCTTCCTGGACGAGACGGCACCGGAACGCGAGTTGATCGGAGCATCTTCAGCACACGGTGGGCAGCGTGCCTGAGGTCGAGATCAACGGCGGACTCGTCGCCTACGATCTCGTCGGGCCTGTTGACGGCGATGCCGTCGTCCTCACCCCCGGCGGCAGGTTCAGCAAGGATTTCCCGGGCGTGAGACCGCTCGCGGATGTGCTCGCTGCCGGCGGCAAACGCGTACTCCTCTGGGATCGGCCGAACACGGGGCGCTCCGATATCCAACTCTTCGGAAAGACCGAATCGCACATGCGGGCAGCGACCCTGGGCGGACTGGTCCGCGAGCTCGACCTGGGTCCCATCGCGGTCCTGGGCGGGTCGGGGGGAGCGCGAGACTCCATCGTGTTCACGCTCATGCATCCGGAACTCGTGAGCAAGCTTGCGATCTGGTCGATCGTCGGCGGAACGTCCAGTTCCATGAGCCTCGCGTGGGTCTACGTGCTGAACGAACTGCGCACCGTGCGGGAAGGAGGCATCGAGGGCATCCTCGAGATGCCCGGCCTCGCGGGCAGCTGGTCCGAGCTCGTCACAGCGAATCCCCGCAATCGCCAACGCCTCGAGGAGATCGGATCCGAGGAGTTCGAACGGGTGATGTCACGCTGGCTCGACGCCTACGTTCCCAAGCCCAACGAGGCGATCCCCGGCGTACCCGACTGGGAATTCGATCAGATCACCGTTCCCACGCTGATCATCCGAGGCGGAGAGAACGACTTCGATCACCCCAAGCGGACATCGTTCGCCGTGCACTGCCTGATCAGGGGCTCACGTCTCGTCGAGCCGCCTTGGCCCGAAGACGCATGGGAACKCGCGCAAAAGGCGCGGAATGCAGGCAACGGCAGCATCTTCGACCCCTGGATCAAGGCAGCGCCGACCCTACTCGATTTCATCGACGAGCCCGTGAACGCACTCGCGGCTCGACAAGGGCTGTGATCGACGGCCCTGGAAGGGAGCAATTCACCACCAGGGGGAACTAAGAATTGTTCCGGCGAGATCGACCCAATCAATCGACATTTGCCCACCCAGCGCACCACTCCACCGACCTCACAGTCCCTCACACGAATCAGCCCGCGGCGGACGTCCACGCCGACCAATCAGAGAAGAGGAGACACAGGAATGAGTCTCATAGCTGATCCCCTTGCGCGCTTGCGAATCGGAGCCCTGGGTACCCTGCCACGTCTCCTACGGGCTCAGCCCGGTCGCGAAACGCTGGAGGATTACCTTGCCCAAGGAGGTTACGAACCCCTCCAGGACCCGGAGGCCCTGCTCGAGGCCATCCGCGAAGCGGGACTCCGTGGTCACGGAGGTGCCGCGTTCCCCACCGCCCGAAAGATCGACTCCGTGCGAAACGGCAGCGGCACTCCGGTAGTCGTGGGAAACGGTGAGGAAGGTGAGCCATCGTCGGCGAAGGACCGATGGCTGCTGCGCAACCGTCCCCACCTAGTGCTGGACGGGCTTCGGCTCGCCGGTGCTCTGGTCGGTGCAAGAGCGCTGCACCTCTATCTTTCGGATGACGCTTCCCACGACAGCGTGATCTATGCGCTGGATGAGCTCGAGGGGACCGGGATCTTCGAGAGTGGGGTGCACGTGACGAAGGTCTCCGCCGCCTACGTCGCGGGTGAGGAGTCCGCGGTCGTGCAGGTGCTCAACGGTGGGCCCGCTCTCCCGAACGAGAAGCCTCCGCGGCCCTTCGAGCAGGGCGTCGGGGGTGCGCCCACACTGATCAACAACGTCGAGACCCTCGCGAACTTCCCGATCATCCACCGCGTCGGTGCGGCGCAGTTCCGGAGTCTCGGCACCGACACTTCTCCGGGGACGTTCCTTCTGACGATCACCGGCATCGACGCGACTGGGGTTTACGAGGCGCCCTACGGGGTCACACTCCGTCGGGTGCTCGAGGAGCTCGGAGAGGATACTGCCGCGATCACCGGGTTCCTGATGGGCGGGTACTTCGCCGGTGTACTCGGCCGTCAGGCGCTGGACATTCCCCTGGACTACGACTCGGTGTCCGCTGCGGGCAGCGGCCTCGGGTGCGGCGCAATCGGGGTGATCACGGAGCGCAGCTGCCCAGTCGCTGTCTCGGCCGGTGTCATGGCCTACTTCGCACGCGAGAACGCAGGCCAGTGCGGGTCATGCTTCAACGGCACGGCCGCGATGAGTGCGGTGCTCGATGCCCTGCATCGTCACCAAGCCGAGTCGTCCGATATCGATCGGCTGCAGCACTGGGCCGGATTCCTGCGCGGTCGCGGGGCCTGCGGCACCCTCGACGGGGCGACCAACGTTGCGGCCAAGCTCCTGCGCGAGTTCCCCCACCAAGTGGCGGACCACCTCAGCGGACGATGCGATATCTGCATCGCGGGAGCCGAGGTCTCGGACCCGCCGTTCGCGATCTCACGGATTGGAGACTGATATGAAGATCAAGCTCGACCGCACGAAGTGCGACGGCTTCGGAACCTGCGCTCTGTACGCGCCGGATGTGTTCTCGCTCGATGAGTGGGGGTACGCATCACTCGAAACGCGTGGCGAGATTCTCCCGGAGCGGGAGGGCGACGTTCGACGCGCCGTGCTGGACTGCCCCGTGCACGCCATCATCGAGCTCCAGGTTCAGAGCGAGACGGTGCGTTCCTTCTCCGTGCCAAAAGAGGCTCAACAACATCAGCGCACCATCGAGAAGGAGACCATCCGTGAGCACAGCTGAAGTCGACCTCGTCCCCGCAGACCCGGAGACGGGAGTCGCAGTGATCTCCCACTGGATCGACGGGGCGGCGCGCGCGTCGACGTCCGGGCGGACGGCTCCTGTCTTCAATCCCGCGACCGGTGCGGTGCGGGCGAAGGTCGCTCTGGCGGACCAGTTCGAGATCGATGACGCGATCGCGTCCGCCCAGCGCGGGTACGCGGTGTGGAGCGGGTTCTCGATCGCGAGGCGTCAGACCGTGCTGTTCGCGTTCCGGGAGCTGCTGAATGCCCGCAAGGGCGAACTGGCGCAGATCATCACGGCCGAGCACGGCAAGGTCGTCTCGGACGCGATGGGTGAGATCCTGCGCGGACAGGAAGTGGTGGAGCTCGCGACCGGGTTCCCGCACCTGATCAAGGGTGCGTATTCGGGGAACGCCTCGACCGGTGTGGATGTGTATTCGTTGAAGCAGCCGCTCGGTGTGGTGGGCATCATTTCGCCGTTCAACTTCCCGGCGATGGTGCCGATGTGGTTCTTTCCCGTCGCGATCGCGGCGGGCAACGCCGTCATCCTCAAGCCCAGCGAGAAGGACCCGTCCGCTGCTCTATGGATGGCGCAGCTGTGGAAGGAGGCCGGGCTTCCGGCCGGCGTGTTCACGGTGCTGCAGGGCGACAAGCTGGCGGTCGATGGGCTGCTGACGAGCCCCGTGGTGCAGTCGATCTCGTTCGTGGGGTCGACCCCGATCGCGCAGTACATCTACGAGACCGCGTCCAAGCACGGCAAGCGGGTGCAGGCGCTGGGCGGCGCGAAGAACCACATGCTCGTGCTGCCGGACGCCGACCTGGACCTCGTCGCCGACCAGGCTGTCAACGCCGGCTTCGGCGCGGCGGGGGAGCGGTGCATGGCGATCTCGGTCGTACTGGCCGTCGAGCCGATCGCGGACGAGATCATCGAGAAGATCACCGAGCGCATCGCGAGGCTGCGCATCGGCAACGGTGCCGGGGTCGACGGTGTCGAGCCCGACATGGGTCCTCTGATCACCGAGGTGCACCGGGACAAGGTGTCCAGCTACGTGGACATCGCCGAGCAGGATGGCGCCAAGATCGTCGTCGACGGCCGCGGCTACACCGTCGACGGGCTCGAGGACGGATTCTTCTTCGGTCCGACCCTCATCGACGACATCCCCACGACCTCCCGCGCGTACACCGAGGAGATCTTCGGACCGGTGCTCTCCATCGTGCGGGTCGAGTCATACGACGAAGGCCTTGATCTCATCAACTCCGGCGAGTTCGGCAACGGCACCGCGATCTTCACCAATGACGGGGGAGCCGCCCGCCGATTCCAGAATGAGGTGCAGGT
The DNA here is from genome assembly GCF_054049175.1 of Microbacterium sp. P5_E9. Taxonomy (NCBI): domain Bacteria; kingdom Bacillati; phylum Actinomycetota; class Actinomycetes; order Micrococcales; family Microbacteriaceae; genus Microbacterium; species Microbacterium sp. P5_E9. The sequence continues at coordinate 132,429 of NZ_JBFUMV010000009.1, forward strand.
CGGCATGATCGGCATCAACGTCCCGATTCCCGTCCCGGTCGCGTACCATTCATTCGGCGGCTGGAAGAAGTCGCTATTCGGCGACGCGAAAGCCTACGGCGTGCACGGCTTCGACTTCTTCACCCGCGAGAAGGCCGTCACCAGCCGCTGGCTCGACCCCGCCACGCATGGCGGCATCAACCTCGGATTCCCCCAGAACAACTGAGATCCTCCCCAACGCGGGCCGGATGGTTGCTTTCGGGGGGAGTCAGCCATAGATCAGAGAGCAGGTCTTGTCTTCGATCGGGCGCCGGGGGTCCGGTGATTGTCTGTGCGTACTCATGCTGCGGGAGTTCTATCCCGCCCGCTCGCCGCGCTCGGGGAGGACCTCGCCGGCCGGGACGCTCTGGCGGTGCTCGCCGTGGCAGCCACCCCCGCGGCCGACCGCGCGTTGACCCAGGCCCGGAGGATCAGCGTGCTGCGCCGGGCGCGACCGCAACGCAACCTCTACCGCCCAGCCGTCTCTGCGTTCGATGCTCGCGAATGCGTACATGCCAGCACCGGTTCCGATGACATATCAGCGTGGAATCATGTATCTGCGGGCTACTTCGCTGTGCGTGGAACCGCGATGGCGAGGGCGACGCTCACCGTCGCACCCACGGCCCCGAGAAGCAACGTGAGGCGGAATGCCTCAGGCATCGGGTCACCGGTGGCCGACGTCGTGGCCGAATGCGCGAGGATGCCGGCCACGACCGCCGAAGCGACCGACGTGCCGAGGGCGCGCACGAGCGTATTGAGCCCGTTCGCCGCCGCGGTCTCGGTATCCGGCACCGCCCGCACGATCAGCGCAGGCATGGCGGCCTACCCGAGCCCAATGCCGATGCCCACGACTGTCATCACGACGGCGACCCCCCAGGCAGAGACAGGGACAAGCAAAGCTATGAGATAGGCGACTGTGAGGATGACGCTGGTGATAACGAGGGGCTTAGCCTCGATCCACCGACGCGCCTGGGATAGGCGGCGGGGTCTTCATCGGGTTGGGTTGACGTCGGCGGTGCAGGCGTGAGCTCCGGGCGTCGCATCCCGGTCGTCCACTGAGGTCTTGGTTGTGCCGCGGTGCGGCGGTGGTCAGGTGGTCGCGGCCGGTGGTGGCGCGTGCGTCGCGGTGAACAGTCGCGCGAACGCGTGCTCCCAGGGCCAGGCGTTCGGGAGGTGCAGCGTGATGCGGCGCGCGGAGCGTGCCAGGCGGGCCGGGATGGTGATGAGGGTGCGGCGGATCGTCGCGGTTGTCGCTCTCGCCAATCGCCCGCCGTGGTCGGCGAGGATCCCGGCGGCGCGGGTGAGGTTGAACGCGATCACGGCGAGGACGAGCCAGGCGCTGTTGGCGGCGAACACCCCGGACGGGAGGTGCGCGAGCGGCCCGTTCTTGAGGTCGGAGTGGACTTGCTCGATGATCGCGTGACTGCGGTGGGTCTTGTCCGCCTCGACGGTGTCCATCACGTTCTTGTCGATGGTGGTGAAGAACGCGTGGTGCCGCCAGGTGTCAAACAGCGTGGGCGCGTCGAGGTTGCGCGGGTTCAGGTCAGGGATGCGCCGGACGACCACCCTGCCGGGGATGCGCTCTGCCGTCTTCCGTGAGCGGAACGCGGTGAAGGGGATCTCGGCGACCTCGGCTTTGGAGATCCAGCCCCCGGTGACTTCGTCACGGATCGCGTTCGGGTACTCGATCATTGTCCAGGCGTCATCGCTGATGGTCGCGATGGCTGCTTTCACCGCGGGGTCCATCCGGACGGTGACGGATACATCGGCGCCGGCCTTGAGCGCGGTGCCGATGGTTGCGTACCCGTAAAACGCGGAATCGGCACGAAGCAAAGGCCTGGCCGCGGCCACGACGCTGGTGCGGCGCAGGGTCGCGAGGGCATCGCCGACGATTCTGGCGGCGCCCTTCGGCGACCCGGTCTTGCCCTGCCGCAGCCGCTGGGCGAGGATCGCCGGCGCCGACGATGACGTTGACGCGGTCGCGAGGAGTGCGTTCAGGCCGCGAACACCGGAGTACCCGAACCCGGCGCCCTGCTTCTGATACCCGTGGACCTCGATGATGGTGTCGTCCAGATCGACCATCACCCGCTCACCGCCCCGCGCCTGCAGCAGTACCGTCTGCCCGGCGAGGCTGACCAGGACACGGGACGCGACGGCGTCGAGTTGGCGGACGTGTCCGAACCGGAACTCGCGGAGGAACGATCCCAGCGTCGACGGGGCATACGTCCGGTCGAACAGGCGCCCCATGCCGCCGTGACGGAGCAGGTTCATGTCGTCGATCGAGTCCGCCCCGGCGAGCATCCTCGCGACCAGCGCAGAGACCTTCGCGCCGGCATTGGAGCCCTTGTCTGTCGGGACGCTCAACCCGTCCTGAGCCCGCTCCGCCAGCCCGGCCCGCTGCGCGAGTCGCAGCGTCGGAACCAGGCCCGCGACCGGACACGACATTCGGATCATCGAACACCGCAGACACCGCGGCAGGGGCGTGCTTGAATTGCATCTACGAGATGCCTCTCCGACCAGGCGAACAGAACTCTAAGCAAGCTCTATTCTTCCTGGTCAGAGGGGCATTTCTCTGTCACGACGCCCGACCATCACACCCGCTCATCGGTGGATCGAGGCTTAGGGCCGAATCGGTCGATGAGCCGTCCGCCGATCGGCGACATCACGAGCATGGCCAACCCCGATGGCATGAGGATCAGTCCACCGATCAGCAGCGGCAGGGCGAATCCCCCTGTCGCCGCCGGAAGGCCGAGGAGCTGCGGGAAGGCGATGCTCGGGACGAACATCGAGAAGCCCATCGCCGTCGACGGGATGTTGGTCATCAGGACCGGTCGCCGCACGCTCACGCGCACGTCCACCAGGGGATCGCTCTTTCGCCACTGGTACCAGGCCCACAGGGCGAGGGTCACGGCAGAGATGGCGAAGCACGACAGCGTCCACGGCGACAGCCATCCCCACTCGTTGCCCTTGGCCAGCGCGAGAAGAAGCGCCGTGAGCCAGATGGCGAGACCGACGGCGCCGAGCACGTCCACGCGCCCGCCGTTCCCGGAAGGCTCCGGGGGAGGATCAGGATGCAAAGGGTGAGCACCATGCCCGCCAGGCCGGTCGCGACCCAGAACAGCAGATGCCAGTCGCTGACCGAGGTGATGAGTGCGGCGATCGGGAGTCCGATCACGGCTCCGACGCCCATAGGGGCGCTGACGAAGGCGATCGCCGAGCCGAGGCGTCGTGCCGGGACGGTATCGCGGAGCAGCGCGATGCCCAGGGGAATGACTCCCATGCCCACCCCTGCAGCCCGCGGCCGACGATCAGCGGCACCACGGTGGCCGAGAGTGCACACAGGACGGATCCCATGACCAGCAGCGTGAGCAGGATCAGGATCACCCGGCGCTTGCCAAACATGTCGCCGAGTCAGCCGGAAATCGGGGTGCAGATGCACGACACGACGAGCGTCATCGTGATGACCCATGCGGTCTCGGCGCGCTCTGCGCCAAGCAGCTGAGGCAGTTCCGACTGGATAGGGATCATGTCCGGCTGTTCACGCGGCGCGCGATCCTCTTCGCGGCACTGCTCGGCGGCGTCGGGTACGCGATGTCGGCCACCCTCGGTCAGCTGATCCCGCTTCTCGCCTTGACGTCTCGCGAGGACGGCGTCACGTACGGACTCGGGCTCACCACGGTTCAGTACGCAGGTATAGGGACCCCCCAGGCCCTGATGGCGGCGCTGGCAGGTGTCATCCTCGGAGTCTTGATCGCGCGCGGTCGCTCCCCGCGCATGTTCATGCTGATCGGCATGACGCTGTGGGGAGTCGCCGCGATCCTCCTCGCGACGATGAACGACACGCAGCTGACCCTCACCCTGAGTGCACGAGCCGTCGGTGCGGCCGGTGGCCTGGTCAACGCATCGCTGCCGAACGTCGTCATCCAGGCATCGCCTGCTGGCGATCAGGCGTCGGTAGCAGGCACCGTCCAGCTCGTGCAAACAGGTCTCGGGGCGATCGCTCCGGTCGTGATGTTCGCGCTGATGGCTCCGTACATCGGGCCTTCCTCGACCGGCGGCATCGTCTACACGAGACCGGGTTCCACAGCTGGCTGTATGGCTCAGCAGCGCTCATCGCAATTCTGCTGGTGCTCGCCGGCACTGTCCTTCGTCCTCGTCCGGGCGACGTGCAGTCCGTGAAACAGCAGGAAGCGGCTGCGGCTGCCACCGCGACTGCGGCTGCCACCGGGGGAGCGGTTGCCGCCATTGGGGCGCCGGCGCCGGAATCAGCACCCAGCCTCGCCCGCGACCGCGATTAAGAAAAAGGCGGTCCCGCCTCCAATACTGGAGGCGGGACCGCTTCGTCGTGCGGCAGCCATGCTGCAGTCGTCACACATGCTGGGACTTCCGTTTCGTGTCATCCCACCAGCGAACTCAGACGAGCGGCTTCCGCGTACACCTGCTGCTGCCAGGCGCGAAGGTCTCGCGGCGAAGCGTTCACGCCAACGACCGCGACGAGGCGCCCTCTCGCGCGGTGCGCGACGATGAAGCTGTCTTCGTCCTCCGAGCCCTGCGCGAGCTCGGCCTCGTCGCTCTCGAGCACCGCCCCATGTATTTGCACTCGAGTGTCGTACTGGTGCGACCATGCGTAGGGGACGGAGGAGTAGGGATCTCCGTGGCCCCCGGCGAGCTCGGCGAGGAGCGTCCGAGCCGCGTGCGCGCCCTGCTGGGTGGCATTCGTGCGGTGCTCGACACGCATGGACACGCCGTACGCCGGGTTGAACCATCGGGCGACGTCCCCGGCGGCGACCACCCCCGGAGCGGCGGCGCAGTCCGCTGCGCAGACAACGCCGTCATCAATGGTGAGCCCGCTGTGGGTGAGCCAGGAGGTCGCCGGCCGCGAGCCGGTACAGGCGATCACGACGTCGGCGCGCAGTTCAGTGCCGTCGGCCAAGACGGCGCCGCTGGCATCGACGTGGGCGATGTTCACCCGCGACCGAACGTCGACACCGTTCGCCTCGTGAAGCGCGGCGACGTGGCGTGAGACAGCGGAACCGAGGCGGTCGAGCAGTCGATCGCATCGATCAAGGAGGGTGACATGGCAGCCGAGCTTCGCGGACGCCGCCGCCAGTTCGGTGCCGAGGAATCCGGCGCCGACGATGAGGACGCGCGTTCCGGGAAGAAGCTTTCGACGAAGGAGGACGGCATCATCGCTCGTGCGCAGTGTGAGAAGGTCGGCGCCTTCGGGACACGTGGGGGTTACTCCGCTGGCGATGACCAGGCCGTCGAAGGATAGGGCTTCACCATCGTCGAGGGTGACGATGCGTCGCGTGGAGTCGGCGGCGACTGCATGGCGCCCCAGGACGAAGCGCGCGTTCAGCGTGGCGAGATCACCATCGTTGCGAAGGCGCAGCCGCTCGGCATCCCACGACCCGTCCAACGCCTGCTTGGACAGCGGGGGTCGGTCGTACGGCGCGTGACGTTCGCCGCCGACAATCGTCACCGCTCCGCCGAACCCCGAACGGCGCAGCTCTTCGGCGGCGGCGAGGCCCGCGGCCGCGGCGCCGACGATGACGATGCCCGTCATTCGGATATCAGACGGAGTGCCGCGGCCGGGCACAGCGCAACTGCCTGCCGGACGCCATGGAGGGCGCCTTCCGCCGGTGTGCTCTCCAGAAGGATGGCGATCCCGTCGTCGTCACGTTGATCAAAGACATCGGGCGCCACCATCACGCATAGACCTGATGCCACGCACTTCGGCTCATCGAGTTCGATTCGCATCGTCATGATTCAGGCTCAGGCGAGCGCGTCGTAGGACGCGATCACCGGGGGGTTTCCTGCCAGGTCGAGCATCGGGCTCGCATCATCGAGGTCGGCGGCCCGCATGTCGGCGAGGATCTCCGCGGCAGGACGGGAAATGTGGTACGCGGCGAGGTATCGGACCGGTTGGCCGGGTTCCTGCTGTCGAAAGCGCTCAACGGATTCGACTCCCGGGACGCGCGCCTGGATCTCGGGAAGGTGCGTGTGGTTGTACCAGGTGTTGAAGTCGAGCTCGGAGACACCGTCTCGGGGTGTCGTGGTGACCAGCATCACGCCGGCATATGGCTTCGCATCCATAAGTCGTCCTTCGCGTCGTCAGGAAGTGCCGTCAGTCTATCGCGAACCAATGGTTTGCTCCACACTCGGATCTCTGTACCATTCGAGAATGCCTACCGCTGTCGTCAGGATCCACTTCGTATCCCCGGTCTCACCGACCGCCTTCTCGCGCGGAGTCGCGACTTTGCGTGCCCGAGGAATTCCGCTGGTCGAGTACACAGCGGTGGTCGGCGATGACCCTCTGACGGAGGTCTCGCTCCTGCGGGAGGACGGCGAGCGCTGGACCGACGGCGAGGCGGTCCAGCTGTGCATCGAGGCCTTCGGAGTGGCCGCGCGGCCGGGCGTCGTCACCTACGTCAGCCGCGGAACCGATGCCGACGCCGAATCGGTCCTCGCGCGGTTCGATCTCGACGGGCGTGTCCGACGCGAGACCGGTGAAGAAGGGGAGGTCGTGGTCGTCACGGTCGCCGCCGAAGACATGCGCCGAGTGCCCGAGAGCCGACTTCACACGGCGCTCGAAGCAGCGCTCAACACGGAGGTGCGGGTCGAGGTGACCACCGAGGTCACCGCGTCCCGATGAAGCCTCGGAGAAGCGAGTTGCGCAAGAACCTGTGTGCGCGCTCAGGGCTCGTGCGCGCGTAGTCCTGGTACGGCACCCAGCTGATGAGTCGGATCTGCGGTCCGACCGCGGCGGGAGCACCGACGGTGCGCAGTGAGCCCTTGCGCGCGCCTCGCGCGAGGGTGTCCTCGAGGAGGCGCCCGCGCGCGTGAGTGCTCGACCAGTAGGACTTCAATGCAGGCGTGTCGGGCGAGGTCCATGGGTTCGCGAGCTTGACGATGTCGGTCTCGAGTCTGAAGCGTCGCTTCGCTACCAGAATGACATAGGTGAAGGCGTCAAGCGAGGCGACCTCGGAGGTGCCCACCGTCAGCACGGCGCGGACGGCGGCGTCCATGTGAGCGTCGAAGGTGCTGAGGATCTCGCTCAGCAGATCCTCTTTCGAGCTGACGCGTCGGTATAGCGTGCCCATGCGGACCTGTGCTGCCTCCGCGATGTCGCGCACGGTGGTCGAATCGAAACCGCGGCGGGCGAACTCGGCGCGAGCTACCGCGATGATGTGTTCCCGGGAGTTCGGCTCTGCGGCCGTGTCGGAGGAGCCCCATGCGGCGATCGCATCGCGCGCGGCTGACATGGCTTCGGACCTGTCCAGCTCGTCGTCTGCAGGTACGTCGAGAGCGATGCCGTCCAGGAGCAACCGAAGATGGAGGGCGTCGGTGGAGCGCGGAATCGACGAGTCCATCGTGTTGACGGACGTCTGCATCGTGAGGCTTTCCAATGTGAAGCGCAGAAGGCCGACGTCCTGCGTCTCGGGGGCAGGGTTGGGGACGAGGTCGTCGACGAGGCGCTTCCACAGTCGCGACAGCCCTGGCGTCTTGAACTCCTGCGCCTCACGGAAACGATCAGTGGCAGTCGTCGGCGCCGCGAAGGCGGTCAGACGAAGGGCTGCGCGGTTGTGCACCGACAGTTCCGCTACGGCGTCGGCCATACTCGTGAGGCGGGAGCGAGCGTCGCTTGGGGCATCGGGGTTCAGCCGCGCCGCGAGTGATGCGGCGAGTTCGCCCGCCTCCCGCTCGAACTCGGCCACGATCTCGAGGGCGACGTCCTCTTTCGATGCGAAGTGGTGGTAGAGGCTCCCCGGGAGCACGCCGACGGCGTTTGCGATATCGGCCATCGTGGTCGATGAGTAGCCGCGCAACTCGAACAGCTTCGCAGCTGCGTGTCGGATCTCGTCCGTGCGGCTGCTGGATCGGGCAGTCACGGCGACGGTCTGGGGGGCGTCCATCTGCACATTATCCATGTCGTGACGCCCGGAGTCGCGCGACGCGGTTCATCGAGAGTCACGTTCACCATGCTTGCCCTTCGATTCGGAGCAACTATTAGATTCGGAGCATGAATGGTCGGCACTGAAAGGAATGCTGCAATGGCCCAGATCGAAGTGAACGGTGGCGTGGTCGAGTAGGAGTTGCTGGGCCCGAGCGTGACGATGTCGTCACGGTGACCCGGGCGGGAGGTTCAGCAAGGATTATCCGGGGGTGCGTCTGTTCGCACAGGCGCTCGCAGATGCCGGCAAGCGGGTCCTGATCTGGGACCGACCCAACACCGGACGCTCCGACATTCAGCTCTACGGCGAGACGGAGTCGCACATGCGCGCCGACACGCTCGCCGCGGTGGTGGAGGAGCTCGGCATTGGCACGGTGTCGGCGCTGGGTGGCTCGGGAGGAGCGCGTGACTCTATCGTCTTCGCGATCCGTCACC
>NZ_JBFUMV010000010.1:0-140358 GCF_054049175.1 Microbacterium sp. P5_E9
CACCACTGCGGTCACCGGTAGAACTCGCCGTAATAGGTGTCGAGGCGATCTCGGTAGGCGGGGTCGTCGTCGGTGACGGAGTCATCCAGCTCCGGAGAGTTCTTGATCTGGTCCTTCGTCAGGTCGACAAAGACCTTCTGTTCCACGTCATCCACTCGCTGGATTGTTCCGGCAGGAAGGACCACCTTCCGCCCGAAGATCCACGGGCCGGTGTCGACGACGATCCGGCTGGTGCCGACCTCGTGGCTTGCCTCATCGATCTTGCCGATGGAGCCGTCGCTGGCGTGCACGTGGTAGCCCACCAGGTTGCTGGACCCGGGTGTGCGGTCCGCCGACTCCCGGTAGTTCCATGCGTCCCATGATGTAGACATCTCTGCTCCTTGTCCTCATTCTGTGGCGAGGGTGGATGCGCGACCGGGTTGGCCGCTGCCAGGTTCACGCTATGCGCGGTTGCCGAAGCCGGGGACCCCCTGGCGGAACCGCGCGAAATGGCGTAAAACGCGACATGCTCCCAGCCGGCAGAATCGTCCGCAGGGCGGTCGGCCCGATGTGTCTGGGTCCTTGACACCGGAGCGATCATGGGCATCGACGGACCCTGAGCGCGATCAGACGCGAGCAGACGGACCGCGCGTCTGTCAACCCATCTGGCCCTCGCAATTCAGCGAGGTAGCGTCCTCGTATCGAGCCACCGATCGTTGCCGCAGGGAAGGACGGGCGTCATGCAGCCGTTGCAAGAAGCACCGACGACTGCCCTCCTAGGCGGCCGCTATCAGCTGGGCGAGCGCATCGGCGAGGGCGGCATGGCGCACGTCTATCGAGCCGAAGACCTGTGGCTCGGACGGACCGTCGCCGTGAAGCTCATCCGGGGCGATGCCGACGCGGTCGACTCCCCGGTTCGGGCGCGCACCGAGATGACGGTGCTGGCCTCGCTCGATCACCCCGCTCTCGTGAAGCTTCTCGACGGCAGCGTCGACCCAGGACAGCCGCAATACCTCGTCATGGAATTCGTCGACGGCACGAACCTTGCCGAGCGCATCAACGACGGCCCGCTGGCGCCAGACCTCGTCGCCCATCTCACCGTCCAACTGGCTTCTGCACTCCACTCCGTCCATGGGGCAGGCATCGTGCACCGCGATCTGAAGCCTTCCAATGTTCTGGTGGAGTCGAGTACGGCGCCGGGAGAGCAGCCGCACGTGAAACTCGCCGATTTCGGCGTGGCCTACTTGATGGACAGCACCCGCGTGACGACACCCGGAACGGTCATCGGAACAGCGGCCTATCTGGCGCCGGAACAGGTCCGCGGCGAGGCGATCGCGCCGCCGGCGGACATCTACGCCCTCGGACTGGTGCTGCTCGAGGCTCTGACCGGCCAGCGAGCCTTTCCCAACGCTTCGGGTATGGGTGCCGTCATGGCGCGACTCATCGATTCGCCCCACGTGCCGGAGTGGGTGGGCCCCGTGTGGGCTCAGCTGCTCAGTCGGATGACGGCCACCGACCCGGCGCTGCGTCCCACCGCGCTCGAGGTCGCTCAGGCAGCCGCTGGGCTCCCGACTCACATCCGTCCGGGCTCTGTGCCGACGGAACCGGCGGCGACCCAGCCATCCTTCCTCCTTCCCGCCGAGGCCCTCCCCGCCGAACCCGCTCCGCCGACTCGGCGGGTGGCCGCCCCAGCCGGGCGAGCGGTTTCCGCTCTGCGAACGGGAAGGCGTCGCGGCGTCCGCACCGGAGCAGTTGCGCTCACGGCTTCGCTGGCGACAGCAGTTGTCTTGGGGATCACCGCTTCGGCGTGGCCCACTGCGGTCGATGCCGCGACGGAGCCCACAGTCAGTCGCGTCATCGTCGAACCGCTCAGCATGGACATCGACAGCGGGAACGCAGCTGTCGAACCTGTCGCGGACACCGGACCGTCGGGCGCCGACGTTGCGCCCGCCCTGTCGACACCTGCCTCCGATGTGAAGACGAAGGGCGCCGACGAGGCCCGCAAGGCCGCGGAGAGCGCACAGCGCGAAGCCGAACGGGCGCAACGCGATGCCGAGAAGCAGCAGCGCCAGAACGAGCGAGAATCGGCCAAGACGTCCCACGGCGGCTGACCATGGCGTCGCGCACCCGAATCGGATCGATGTGCGGACGAGGGCGAGGCCCGCTCAGGTCGCGGCCAGCCGCTTCGCTTCGGCGATGCGCTGCACAGAGCGGACAGTGACCGGTTCGAGGCCGATGATCAGATGGTCGACACCCATGGCTTCGTAGTCCCTGAATGCCTGGGCTATGTCCGTGATCGTCCCGGAGATCGCCTTCGCCTCCGGCTCCATGACGGCGGGTTGGTCCCGATCGGCGACGGTGATCCCGACCGTGACCGAGACCGCATCGATCGGCCGGCCGGCGACCGACACCGCCGCTCGCAGCTTTCCGATGTTCTGCTGGACAGTCTCGTTGGCCAGGCCGTACCAGGCCGTGTTCCACTGGTCGGCGAACCTGGCCGTCAGATCCAGCATGCGCGGCCCGAACGCGGCTACGAGAATCGGGATGGGTCGGACCGGCGCTGGCACGAGCACCGCACCGTCGACGGTGAAATAGGTCCCGTCCATTGTCACCGTCTCCCCGCGGACCAACCGGGCGACGATCTCCAGCCACTCCTCGAACCGCCCGACCCTATGGTCGGTGGGCAGGCCGAACGCTTGGTACTCAGGGTCGTGCCAGCCCGCACCGACGCCGAGGATGAGCCGCCCGTCCGAAACGAGATCGAGCGTCCCCGCCATTTTGGCAGTCAGTCCCGGGTCCCGAAATGACGCGCAGAGCACCATCGTGCCGAGCTCGACCCGCTCCGTCACGGCGGCGACGGCGCTGAGCAGCGTCCACGCCTCGTGCATCCCGTGCGTCGTTCCATCGGGCGCGCGGTAGAAGAAGTGGTCCGCCAGCCAGACCGAGTCCAGCCCAGACAGATCCGCGGCCAACGCGGCATCGCGCACGTCAGCCCAGCTCGGACTCCCGCCGCGAGGCCCGTCGGTGCCACCGGCCGGAAGCATCACCCCGATCTTCATCCGGCGAGAATCTCCTTCAGGTGTGCCACGTGGCCGTTGGGGTCTACACCGTAAAGGGCGTGGCGAACGCGACCCTCCTCGTCGATGACGAAGGTCGAGCGGATCACCCCGATCACCGCCACACCGTCTCGGATCTTTTCACCCCACACCCCATACGCCTCGTGCGCGGCACGCTCGGGATCACTCAACAGGCCATAGGTCAAGTGGTCACGGGCCCGGAACTCACGCAGCTTCTCCGGAAGGTCGCGCGACACTCCGAACACCTGATAGCCCGCCGCCTGCAGTGGGCCAAGGCTGTCCCGGAAGTCGCACGCCTCAGTGGTGCATCCGGGCGTCATCGCTTCCGGATAGAAGAAGAGGACGACGGGAGTGCCGCGCAGGCCGGTCAGCGTGACCGGCCGCTCGTCCTGATCGACGAGCGTGAAGTCAGGTGCCTCGACACCGGTTTCAAGACGAGTCATGCCCCCAGAGTAGGACTGATCCCGCCCGAAACTCAGGGAGTGCGACGCGAGGCCGATGTGCGTACCGTGGCTCTCACAGGCACCCGAGCGAGACGGCGACACCATGCGAGGACCGAAGGCGCACACGGGCTTGCTGGGTTTCGTGGGCGTCGCCGCAGTACTCGGCAGCATGATCCTGTCCATCCCCGCGGGGGCGGCCGTCTCCGTGAAGCAGGGCTTCGAGCTCGAGGGAGTCAGCGAGCCCACAGCGACGGGGGCCCCGGATGGCCCCGCCGAGTCACCGAGCCCCACTCCCACCGAGACGGAGGAGGCAGCACCCAGCCCGACGAGTTCAGCGACGCCCGGCCCCACCCCCGGCGAGTCGGCGACGCCTACTCCCTCACCGACCCCCACACCTTCGACCACACCCGCGCCGACCTCCACAGTCGCCCCGGTGCCCGCTGTGCCCCCCGCGATCACCACCTCCACGATCGCCCTTCCGACGCTGCTCATAGCTGTCGGAGTGCTCCTCGCGGCTGGGCTGTTCGTCTGGTCGCTGATGCGCAGGCGCCCGGCGCCCGCGCCGCCCGAACGCCGGGCAGTGGTGACCACAGAGGCTGTCAGCGTCCCGGTTGTGCTGGATTCGATGGCGGCACTGGGGACAGCCATGATCGACAGCGGGTACCCGGTGGGCCTGGTCCGCGACGCGCTGGAAGACATGGCGGCGGCGAGCGGCCGGCCCTCAGTCCAGGCGATCGTCTACCCGACATCGATCCTCGTGTCCTCCGCCGACGATGCCGTGGCGCAGACCCGCGCGGTGTCAGCCGGCGACTCGCCGTATCTCCTTCACCAAGTCGACATGGTCGACCGGATCGTCGGCGTCGCCCGCAGCCGCCCGGGTGCCGCGGCGTGGGTGAGGCGACAGATCGATCGCGTAGCCGTCCTTCCCCCGCCATACTCTCGCCTGCAGCGGATCGGCGCCTACGGTCTCCTTTCGGCGGCGCTCAGTGTGCTGCTCGAATCCTCTTGGCTGGGAGTTCTGCTCGCCGGGCTGCTGGGACTCGCGGTCGGAACGGTGCTGCTCCTCAGCGAGCGGCTTGCGTCGAGTTCCCAAGCGCTCATCGTCGTCGCTGTCTCGCTGAGCGTCGCGCTGATCGTGCTCGTCGTCGGGCGAGCCGTCGATCCGGGCGTTCTTCCCGCGATGGTCGCACCGCTGGTCATTCTCCTTCCCGGAGGACTGCTGACCATCGGAGTCATCGAGCTCGCAACCGGCCAGATCATGTCGGGAGCGGCACGTGTAGCGGCCGGTGCGATGCGCCTGCTCCTTCTCGCAACCGGCATCGTCGCAGCATCCGCCCTCGTCGGCATTCCCGCGCACGAGCCCGCAGGCGAGAACCCCCTCGGCCCCGTTGCCCCGTGGATCGCGGTGGCCGTTTTCGGCCTCGGCATCACCGTCTATCAGTGCGCGCGACGCCGATCGATCGGATGGATCCTGGTCGTGCTCTACGTGGCTTACGGCGCGCAGGTGCTCGGCGACGTCCTCTTCGACGGAGTGCTGTCTGCACTGGTAGGCGCCGCGGTGATGACGCCGGTCGCCGTGGTCATCGCCCGGCAGCGCACCGGCCCGCCCGCGCTGGTCAGCTTCCTGCCCGCCTTCTGGCTCCTGGTGCCAGGAGCACTCGGGCTCATCGGCGTCGCAAGCGTGCTGTACGGCGATCTGGGGGGCGCCAGCACGATCATCACCACGGTCGCCACGATGATGGGCATCGCACTGGGTGTGCTGCTCGGGCTCGCCATGTCCGGATCGCTGCAGGGATTCGCGAACTCCGAGTTCAACGACGTCGACGGGTTCGACGACCGCGCCGAGACCCCTGAGTCGCTCGCGCCCTCAGAGGTTCGGCGGCCGAGCTCCGGGCTGGGACTCGAGTCGTGAAACGAGCGCTACGCGAGGGCTTTCGACTTGAGGACATCGAACTCGGCCTGCGTGATGGCACCCGAGTCCAGCAGGGACTTGGCGGAGGCGATCTGTTCGGTCGCTGACGTCGAAGAGGAGGACTTGGCGACGGACTGGATGTATTCAGCCTGCCGCTCGTGCATCGCCTTCATCTGCTCCAGTTGGCGCTCCTGCATTCCGCTGCCACGCGCGATCAGGTAGACCAGGAGACCGAGCCAGGGGATGAGGATGACGAAGATGATCCAGAGCGTCTTCCCGCCGCCGCGCAGGTCGCTGCTGCGGAAGATGTCGCCGATGACCCAGAACAGGCACATGAACCAGGCGAAGAACAGGAAGAACTCGAGGAGGGCGAGCAGGAACGACCCGTTGTCGTTGAACATATTGGTTTCCTTCGGGAGGAGCTTGCAGGGTGGTCCTCGGAGGCTATCAGCGTGACGAAGAGATCTGGCGGCGCTCTGCTGCGTCACACGGCGGACAGCACGCCGACGGCGGCGAGCACCACCCACGCCAGGTAGGCGAGGAGGCAGAACCTGTCCGGCCATCCGATTCGGATCTCGGGCGAGCCGCCCTGCCCGCGGGCGGGCGCAGCGGCGGTGAGGAACCACACCAGACCGGCTATCGGAACAACGGATGCGATCGCCAGCGTCCAGCCGAGCGCAGGCGCCACCCCGACTCCCGCCAACAGCGCGGCAGGCGGAAAGCCGGCGAGGCACACGCCTCCCAGCACCGTGTGCGCTCTGCCCACGGGCGTGGATTGAGCCCGCGGAGTCATGATCGGATCTGAGTCGATGAACGCGGCACCGAGCGCGCCCAGCGCGACGGCGGCAAGGCCGATGGTCCAGGCGCCGCCGAACGGCCATAGGGCGACGCACGTCGCGGCGGGGCTGATGGCCATCGTGACGAAGGCCAGGCGCATGACCCACCCGTATCGCCCGAGGGAGTACTCGCTGATCATCCGCCAGGACGGGTCGTACTCGGGCTCGAGGACGTGCAGGATGGCGATCAGCCCAGCGGTGATCCCGCCGGCGACGAGCGCAGTGACGGCGGCGATGGCAGCGACGCTCACCCTCGGACAGCCATCGTTCCAGCGACCACCGGCATCCTCCTGCGCGGCACTATATCCCGCCGGCAGTTCGCGGGCTGAGCCGCAGGTCGTCCGGCCTAAAAGGACGGAGAGATCGGGTGGCGCGCATGCGCGCCACCCGATCTCTGATCAGCGAACCGACTTGACCTTGAAGATGATCAGCGCCGCACCGACGAGGGCGAGTGCGCCACCCACCAGGTAGAGGAGCGTGTAGTTCTTGACGCCCTCGGCAGCGCCGATCGTGATGATCGCCGCCGCCAGGATCGGGGCGAACGCGCTCGGGATCTTCTGCGCGAATTGAACGACAGCCATGTAGCGGCCGGCCTCGGCGCGGTCCGGCAGGATGGCCATCACGATCGCCTGGTCGACCGCACCGAAGGCGGCCAGCGCGAGGTTCATGAGCACAGCGCCCACGATGAGGCTGGGCATCGTGTATGCGGTCGCCTCGACGATCGCGCCGACGGCGAACAGGCCGGCGCCGATCCCGACGAACAGCCTGCGGCGACCGAGCTTGTCTGACAGCCAGCCTCCGCCGATCGCTCCTACGACGGCCGCGACGATGCCGAGCAGTCCGATGATCGCGACGATCCCGGCGATCTCGGCGATGGGCAGGCCGAGTCGCTGCGAGTAGAAGAACGTGCCGAACGCGGTGTTGAAGTACAGCCCGACGAAGAAGATGAACCGGCCCAGCCAGTTCCAGCCGAATTCGGGGTACTTCCGCGGGTTGAACACGAAGGCGCCGAAGACCTTCTTCAGCGAGATCTTGTCGCTGGGCAGGTCCATGTGGCGGGAATCGGCATCCTTCCCGAAGAACACGAAGAACAGCGCCAGGATCGTGCCGACGATGCCGGGCAGCACGAAGACGAGGAACTGGCTGACATTGACGACTGCGTAGACGACGCCGATGCCCATGATGGCGGCGACCTGCGCGGCGACACCGGTCAGGGCCGACACCTTGCCGCGCTGTGCGTCCGGCAGCTGGTCGGCCTGGATGAACAGCACCGTTGCGGCCGCATTCGCCCAGCCGAGCATGCCGATCGTCCAGCCGAGGATCATGACGGGAACGTTCGGGGAGACGCCTATGATGGCGAGCCCGATCATGCCGATCACGATGCCGCCGATGATGAAGGGCTTGCGTCGCCCGAGGCGACTGCGGGTGCGGTCGCTCCAGATGCCGATCAGCGGCGACGAGAGGATGAAGACCGTCTGGGCGATGCCGGTCGCGTATCCGAGGATCTCCTCGTGGCCGGGCGCGAGCTGCTGGATGCGCAGCGCGAGCGAGTACGTCAGCGGAACGATGAAGGCCATCGCGGCGCCGAAGTTCAGCAGGACGAGCCACAGGATGAAGCGCTTGGTCACGGGCTCGGTGGGACCGTTTTCGGCGCGGACGGTCGTGGTCAGCGGACCGGCAGCCGGGCCGGCCGTCATCGGCCGGCCGGTTGCGGCCGCGATGGTGATGCGCTCTGCCTCGTCGGCGGTGAGGTCATCGTCGGTGTTCATGGTGGACTCCTTTGTCAATTGTGGATGTCGGTGGCGGGCTGGTGGGTCGGGGTATCAGTCGGTGGTGCCGGGCTTGCGGCCGTTCAGGCCGCGCCACCGGTCGCGGAGGGCGTGCGCCGCGGTCTTGGGTTTGCGGTCGCGGGTGAAGACGCCCTTCTTGTTGCCTTCCACTCGGTGGATGCCGTTGGAGGTGGCGAAGTCGGCGAAGTTCCACACCTGCTCGCCGACGAACTGCGGGAAGCGGTCGAACACGCGGTGGTTCATGGCGAGGTAGTCGCGCTGATACTCCTCGGTCCATGCCGCGTCCCAGATGGAGTGGACGCCGGGCTGCGTGTCGGCGCCGTACTCGGTCATCATGATGGGCTTGCCGGTGCGGTCGATCCATCCTTGGATGTCGCCCTGCAGGTACATCTCTGCGACCTTCAGATCTCCCGTGGCGATGTACCAGCCGTAGTAGCGGTTCATGCTGACCACGTCGAAGAGGTCGATGATCTTGTCGTTCTGGAACGTCGCGAACATCACCAGCGCGTAGGTGACCGGACGTGTCGGGTCCAACTCGCGGGTCAGCTCGACGAGGGGCTCGAAGTACTCGCGTGCGCCGTCCTCGTTCGAGGCCGGCTCATTGGCGATGCACCACATGACCACGCTCGGGTGGTTCTTGTCGCGGGCGATGAGTTCGCGCAGGTGCTGCGCGTGGGCCGCGTGCGTGTTCGCGTTGGCGTACTGCTCGGAGAAGGTCGGGAACGGGGGCGTCCCCGACATCCCTCCGACGACGCCCATGTTGAGTCCGACGGCGGCGGTCTCGTCGATGACGACGATGCCGTGGCGGTCGGCGAATTCGAGGACCTCCTCGGCGTAGGGGTAGTGAGACGTGCGGAAGGAGTTCGCACCGACCCAGTCCATGAGCTGGAAGTCGTGGACCATGAACGCGTCGTCGTGTCCCTTGCCGCGGACCGGGGCATCTTCGTGTTTGCCGAACCCGGTGAAGTAGAACGGCTCACCATTGATGAGGAACTCGTGCCCGCGCACCTCGACGGTGCGGACACCGACCGGGAGCGAGTAGCTGTCGACGACCTGGTCCTCCGTGACTGCTTCGATCGTCAGTTCGTAGAGATAGGCGGCGCCTGGACGCCAGAGCACGACGTCCGACACGGTCAGGGTGCTGGACGCTCCGGTCGCCTGCGCGATGACGCGGCCGGACGCATCGGCAAGCCGCACCCGCACGTCAGCGACATCCGAGGTCGCGACCCGGTACTCGACCGATCCGACCGCGCCGTCGAAGTCCGTGACGACGGTCACGTCGGTGACATGGATGCGCGGCGTGCTGTAGAGCCACACGGATCGGGCGAGGCCGGCGTAGTTGTAGAAGTCGTGGAAGTAGGTCTGCCGGCGGCGGCCGTCCATGCCGACTTCGATCTTGCCCGGCGGGACGGTTTCGTTCGTGAGGTCCGGGCTCACCGCGACGGTCAGCCGGAACGATCCGCCCGCCGCGACCAGATCGGTCAGGTCCACATCGAAAGGCGTGTAGCCGCCGACATGCTCCCCGGCCAGCTGGTTGTCGACATAGACACGCGCCGCGTGGGTTGCCGCGTCGAAGCGCAGCAGGATTCGCTCCTCCTGCCACCCTCGCGGGATGCGGACCTCACGCTGGTAGTAGACCCAGCCGACGTGATCCCGAATCTCCGGGTCGGCGAACAGGTCGTTGTAGCTGGCCGGGACGGCGGCTTCGAGCGGCGTGTCCAGTGGTGCGAGCCATGGCTGTTCGGGGAGCCGGGTGTCGATCGCGAACCGCCACACGCCGTCGAGGTTGACCAGTTCGCGGGTGGGTGTCTGCTTGGGCTTGAGCATGAGGTGTCCTTCGGTGGCGTGTGCCGGGTTCAGATGGTCTGGCCGGCGTCGGCCAGGAGGGTGCTGCCGGTCATGATCATCGACATGTCGCTCGCGCAGAACAGGACCACCCGGGCGATGTCGTCCGGGGTTCCGAGGCGACCGATCAGGCTCTGACTCATGACGGGCATCATGGTGGGATCGACTCCCGCTGCCTGCATCGCCGCAGCAGCGGCGGCGAGGTTCCCTTCGGTCGGGACGAAGGTCGGGGCGACACCCAGCACCCGGATGCCGAGAGGGGCGAACTCGAGGGCCATCTGCTTCGTCATGCCGCGGACGGCATGCTTCGAGCCGACGTATGCCGAGAGCCCGGGGGCGGTGCCCTCGAAGCCGGCGGTAGAGACGATGTTGACGATGACCCCGGATCCGGTTGAGGCCATGCGACGGGCGGCTTCGCGAGAGCCGTTGAAGACGCCGCGGGCATTGACTGCGAAGACCTGCTCCCAGGCGTCGTCTTCGGTGTCGAGCACCGGGATGCTCGGGAACACGCCGGCGTTGTTCACCCAGACATCGAGGCCACCGAGTGCCGCGATGGCCTCGGCGGTCGCGACGCGGACGGACTCGGCATCCGTGACGTCCATGCGCACGCCGACGACGTCACCGCCGAATCGACCGGCGATGTCGGATGCCGCGTCCCGGGCCAGTGCTTCGTCGATGTCTGCCACCGCGACGGCGGCGCCCGCCTCGGCGAGGCGCACGGCAATCGCCTTGCCGAGCCCGCGTCCACCGCCGGTGACGAGGGCGCGGCGACCGGCGAGCGACAGCAGGCTGTCGACGGGTGATGCGGAGACGTCCGCGAAGGGGAAGCTCACGCGGGCACCCCCACGGGGAGCGCGTTGCGCTGGGCGACCTGGCCGAGCCAGGCGAGGCTGGGCTTGGGGGTGCGAGCGAAAGTGTCGCGGTCGATGGCGATCAGGCCGAAGGTCGGCTCCCAGTGGCCCCACTCGAAGTTGTCCAGCAGCGACCAGTGGAGGTAGCCGCGCACGTCGATGCCGTCGGCGATCGTTCCGAGCAGACCCTGCAGGGCCTCGTCGGTGTAGCGGATCCGCTGGGTGTCGTCGGCGGTGGCGATGCCGTTCTCGGTGATGAGGATGGGAACGCCCTGCGTCACCTCGGTCGCGTGGCGGACGGCCATGGCGAGCGAATCAGGCCGGTACGTGGTGCCGACGAGGGTGTTGTCGGGCAGCTGCGGGTGCGGGACGAGCCCGTTCGCGTCGACCTGCTGGCTCGAGTACGCCTGCACGCCGGCCCAGTCGTCGCCGCGGCTGCCTTCCCAGAAGATGTCCTCTTTGCCGTAGCGGATCTCGAGGAGCTTCTCCTCGCCGCCGGGCGCCGCGGTCAGCGCGCCGGCTGCGATGGTCCAGCCCACCTTCGCGGTGGTGTGCTCCCGGACGATGGCGCGGGCGGCGTGGTGGATCTCGACGAATGCGCGGCTGATCGCCGGGTCGGCGTAGGCGAGGAAATTGTTGCGCGCCGCCTGCTCTCGCTCTTCGTCGCTGGCGTACTCGCCCTCGACGGTGGGGCTCACCCACTGCCCGCCGGCCTGCTCCATGCGCTTCATGGCGGTCATGATCGCGGCCTGCATGTTGGGCTCGTTCATCGTCGCGACCCACTCGACGCCGTCGAGGATCGTGCACGCCTGCTCCACGTACCGCGAGAACAGGTCCTTCGCCTCCGGGCCTGACCATCCGCCCGCTTCGGCGAACCACTGCGGCGTGGTGAAGTGCTGCAGGGTGACGACGGGGGTGATGCCGCGATCCAGGCAGGCGTCGATGACGCGGCGGTAGTGGGCGAGTTCGGCCTTGGAGAACCGTCCGCGGATCGGCTCGATGCGCGACCACTCCAGGCTGAAGCGGTACGCGGTCAGGCCGGCGTCGGCCAGCAGCTGGATGTCTTCGGCGTAGCGGTGGTAGCTGTCGCAGGCGTCGCCGGAGAGCTCCATGCCCGGCATCAGCTGCTCGCGTGCCCACCAGTCGCTGTTGACGTTGTTGCCTTCGATCTGGTGCCCGGCCGTAGCCGCGCCCCACAGGAAGTGCTCGGGGAAAGTGGTCATCTTCGTCCTCTCGGTCGATCAGTTCTTTGGTCAGTTCGTCAGTGCTTGTGCGAGCGACGGATGCCGCAGACTCCGGTGCCCGCGGTACGTGCCGGGCCCCGCCTGGGCGACGGTGCCGTCGGGGAACACGATGCGGGCGGATGTCGCTGCCGGAATGTCCGCGGAGATGTGGAGCTCGTCGTCCTCGATGCGCCATTCGACGCGGATGGTCCCCTGCGGGGTCTCGTGCGAGCCTCTTGCCCAGGTCAGTGATGGCCCGGGGACCGGCTCGATCACGACGGATTCCCAGGCGATTGAGCCTGGCTCCTGACGCAGGCCAAGCGTGTGGGTGTGCAGGAAGCGGATCACCGCACCCTTGCTGTAATGGTTGAGGGACTCGTGCGCGGCGCCGACCTCGTCGACGCCGTCCCAGTCCTCCCAGATCGTCGTCGCACCCCGGTCGATCATGTTCAGCCATGACGGCGCGGTGCGCTGGAAGAGCAGCTGGTACGCGACATCCGCGTGTCCGGTGTCGGAGAGCACGGGCAGCAGGTCGCCGGTGGAGAGGAAGCCGGTGCGCAGGTGCGTGTCGACGGAGCGGATGAGCTCGACGAGGCGGGTGGCCGCGGCATCCCGCAGCTCGTCAGGCACCAATCCGAACGACAGCGCGCGCACATAACTCGCCTGGGTGTCGGCGACGGTCGTGCCGTCGGCGTGCAGGTACGCGGCCTGCCAGGCGGAGCGGATCTGCTCGGCGGTGCGTGCGTAGCGTGCCGCCTCGACGTGGTGTCCGAGCACGGATGCGACCCGCGAGAGTGTCGCCGTGGAGCGGTAAAGGTATGCGGTGCCGACTTCGCCCTTGTCCGCCATGAACCACGCCATCGGGTTCGTCTTGATCGGGTCGATCGGGGTGCCATCGGCGGCGCGTTCCTTCGGCTCGGTCCACTCACCCCAGTGGAAGGTGCCGTCCCACAGGTACTCCTCGAACCATTCGGGCTCCGGGCTCTGCTGGCGGCGTGCGTGGTGGCGCTCGGTGCGCGCCTTGTCGAGCGCCCATTCGACCCAGCGGACCATCGCGTCCCAGTTCTCCGCGAGAACCTGCTCGTCGCCATAAGACTCGTAGAGCTCCCACGGCACGGCCACGATCGCGTCGCCCCAGCCGGCCGAGCCGGTCATCATCGCGAACTGGTCGTCGAGGTGGTGCTTGATGCGGCGGCCGTCCGGGGAGAAGTTCGCGATCCGGCCGTCCTCGAGCTGGTCGTCGCGCACCGACCGCAGCCACTTCCGGCTGAACCCGAGTACGTCGTACAGTCGCGTCGCTGTCGGCGCGAAGATCTGGTAGTCGCCGGTCCACGCGAGACGCTCCCGGGTCGGGCAGTCCGTCGGCACATCCACGGCGTTCCCGCGGAAGCTCCAGTCGGCGATCGAGTGCAGTCGGTTGAGGTCGTCGTCGCTGCAGCTGAAAGTTCCGGTGCGATGCAGATCGGTGTGCACGACCTGCATCGTGACGCTGGCGGGCTTCAGCGGTGCGCCGTGGCGGGTGATCCGCACGTACTGGAATCCGTGGACGGTGTGGCGGGGCTCGAAGACCTCGTCACCCGATCCGGCGACGACCTCATCGCGCTGGACGAAGACCACCGGCGGTTCGCCGGGGCGCTCGGAGTCGAGGTGGTCGGTGGACAGGTCTCCGTCGAGGCCGAGGTGCTCGCCGTAGTCGATGGTGGTGATCGTCCCCGCGGGGCCGAGGTCGGTCAGGCGGATCCAGCCCGACGCGTTCTGCCCGAAGTCGACGATCCACACGCCCGGCTCGATCGCGCGGAGCGACTGCGGTGCCCGAGACTCCACGATTCGCACAGGAGGTGCCGGCGACCACTCGATGTCCGGAGCATCGACCACGCCCACGAGCACGGGGACAGGGCTGCCCTCCCCCACGGTGAAGTCGACGGTCTGTCCGTCCATCAGGTCGGCGCGTGCACTGGTCGACCGCCTGCTCGTCCAGGTCTCGTCGCTGCGGATGATCCGGCGCGTTCCGTCGGTGTGCTCGATGTGCAGCTCCGCCCGTGCACCGAGCACGGTCCCCCACCCAGCGGGCATCCGAAACGCGCCGACCTGTCCGCGATACCAGCCGTCCGAGAGCTCGAGCTCGAGCCGGTTCGAACCGGCCCGCAGCGCCTCGGTGACATCCGACGCCTGCGCGTAGAGAGTCCGATCGTAGGAGGTCGACCCGGGCGACAGCTCCGCCGTCCCCACACGCTCGCCGTTCACGGTCGCCGTATAGACGCCGAGCGCTGTCGAGTACAGCCGCGCCGATCGCACTGGCGCGATCAGCTCGAACCCGGTGGCGAGCAGGTGCGCGGGTCGCTGACCGTATCCGGGGTCGGCTGACTCGACGGGTGAGATCCAGGATGCCGTCCAGTCCTCGTTGCGCAGACCCACCTCGAACTCGGCCCAGTCGGACCACTCCGACGTCGCCGCGTCGGCAACCGTCCGCACGCGCCACTGAATGCGCTGCCCGCTCTTGAGCGCACCCCACGGCCATGCGACGAACCGGTGGCTGGTTGACAGCTGCGTCGCCGGCACCGGCGAAGATCCGTCGATGCGCGCCTCGAGCTCGTTCAGCGACTCGGCCGGGGCTGCGGGCGAAACCTTGAAGGAAAGGCGGGGCGCCCCACCCGTGACGATGAACTGGTCGCCGCCGCCATCGGCGGTCAGGGCGAATGGCGCGTGCATCACCGTGACTCCTTCATCGTGAGTGAGTGGCCTCCGCTGCGCAGCGGACCGTCGCCGGCCGCGGCATCCGTGCCACTGTGAACAAAAGTAACCATCATGGTTACCGTTGTTCTACTGTAACCACTCTGGTTACAATTGGCAAGTGCAGACGGCGAGTGCGATACGTTCAGCCGGAGAGCACACGATGCGGAAGGCAGGAGCGAACGTGACCGCCACACCCGTGAGCAATGTGGACACAGCGTCGAAGTCACGCAGAACGCGCGGACCGTCGGCCTCCACGCCCGCTCGCCGCGCGGAGATCGTCCGGGCCGCATCGGCGAGCATCGCCGAGCACGGCTACGAGCGCGCCTCGCTGCGCGATATTGCGGCCCGCGCGAACGTGACCCACGCGGCGCTGCTGCGTCACTTCGCCAGCAAGGATGAACTCCTTCTCGCCGCGCTCGCCCAACGCGATGAAGACGACGAGGAGCTCGCGCGACGCATCATGGGCTCACAGGTTCCCGCCGAGCGGGTGCTCAGCACCGTGCTGCGGGACGAGTTCGCGCACCCCGAGCAGCAGCGCAACTGGCTCGCCATCACGGTGGCCGCGACCAATCCGGACCATCCTGCGCAYGGCTTCTTCATCCAGCGCCGGGAGCGGATGCGGGCGCATCTCTCCAGCGGACGCCTGGCCACCACGCACGACAGCGAGGAGCTGAGCGCCGACGACAAGGTCACCATGGTGATGGCCATGATGGACGGGCTCCGAATCCAGGCGCTCCTCGACCCGGAGCGTCCGACGCTGCCGCTGCTTGAGATGTTCATGCGCCTGATCGCCACACCTGAAGCGAACTGACTGATCCCGACGAGCCTGTCAGCGCTTCTCGATGACGGCCGGCAGGCCGCCGTCGATGCTCATGGTGCCGCGCATCACGAACCGGGGTTCGTAGCCGTCCGGCAGCCGCGGGGCGAATCGCTGAGCGAGGATCGCCAGCAGAAGGTGACTCTCCAGCAGCGAGAAGTTGTTCCCGATGCAGATCCGGGGCCCTGCGGCGAAGGGATGATAGGCGTGCCCGTGGCGCGCGGTCTCGGCATCCCGTGTCCAGCGATCGGGATCGAAACGGTCCGGCTCCGCCCAGAACCCCGGGTGCCGGTGCGTGTAGAAGGGCGAGAGCATGATCGTAGATCCCGCCGGGATGTCGAACCCGGCGATCCGGTCGTCTTCGATGGCGTCTCGGGCATAGAACGGCGCGGCCGGATAGAGCCGCAGCACCTCTTTGACGACGCGCAGGGTGTACGGCAGACCGTGCAGGTCGTCCAGCGTGGGGACGCGGCGGCCGAGCACCTCATCCAGCTCCTCATGGAGGCGATCTGCCACGTCGGGGTTCGACGCGAGCGCGTACCAGGCGGCGGTCATCGTCCGCGCTGTGGTCTCGTGACCGGCGAAGAACATCGTGATCGCCTCATCGCGCACCAGGTGCTCCGCCATCGGCGCACCGGTGTCGGGGTCACGGGCCGCCATCAGGCGCGACAGCAGATCACTCGGCCAATCCGCTTCGTCCATCGCCAAGCGCTCGCTGATGCGGGCTTCGATGGAGCGATGCACCAGACCTCGAGCGTCGACATAGCGGCGGTTTCGTGCGCTCGGAATCCAGGCCGGCACCCGCAGCGGCACCATCTGGGTGTCGGCGAAGGCGACCATCGTCTCGACTGCGCCCTTCATCTCGCTGATCGATTCGGGGGTGTCGGAACTGAACATCGCCTTGAGGATGATCGTCGCCGTGATCAGCATCATCTCCTCGGCAAGGTCGACCTGACCCTCGCCGGCGAGGCCTTCCCACCGCTCCGCGAAGCGGAGTGCGTCCTTGATGACCACGTCCGCGTAGGTGGCGACGCCGCGCGGAGTGAACATCGGCGCCATCAGCTTTCGCTGACGGCGCCACAGGTCCCCCGTGCTGCCGACCAGTCCGTCGCCGATCAGGTATCGGCGGACCGCGTCATAGCTGCCCATCTTCTCGTACCGCTGACGGCCCGAGACGGTCACCTGCTCCACGGCATCGGGGTGCATGACGAACACGAGTCGACGGGGCCCGAGGTGCGCTTCGAACACATCGCCATGCTCGCGCCACATCGTGCCTGCGAAATCGAGGAATCCTTGACTGCGGATGCCGCGCGCAAAGGCGATCGGGCCGACAGCGGGGGCCTGCACCATGGCCGTGCCTCCCCCCGATGCGCGTCAGAGTATCGGAGCGCCGAGCCGGCGGTCTAGAGGTCCGCCCCGCTTCCACGAAGTCCGTTGGGAGAGTCAGGGTGATGTTTGCTGACTGTTTGACATGTTTATCAATCATTTGCAATCATAGATCCATCAGCAAACGACACGCGGAAACTACGAAGCCGCATCGAGGAAGGCTCCCCCGTGGACGCATCGACTGCCGCACTGCGTACCGAACACATGGCCGCCGAGATCCTCTCGCAGCCCGCAACCTGGGCCCGCGCCGTCGAGATGCGCACCGAGCAGGCGCTGCTCCCCGCTGTCGGCGCGCGGATCGCGGTGGTCGGATGCGGCACCTCGTGGTTCATGGCGCAGGCCTATGCAACGCTCCGGGAAGCGGCCGGACTCGGTGAGACCGACGCCTTCACCGCGTCGGAGGCCTTCACCGATCGGCGCTATGACGCCGTCGTCGCGCTGACGCGCTCGGGGACGACGACCGAGGTCATCGAACTGGTCGAACGACTGCGAGGCAGAGTTCGCACCATCGGCGTCGTCGGTGACCCGACCTCGCCGCTGGTGGACCTGGTGGACGACACGATCGCGCTGCCGTTCGCCGACGAGCAGTCCGTGGTGCAGACACGCTTCGCGACGTCTGCCCTCACCCTCTTCCGCGCGTCGCTCGGGCAGAGCCTCGACGCAGCCATCGCCGACGCCGAGCGAGCCATCGGCGAAGAGCTCGACCCGGAGCTCGTCGACGCCGAGCAGTACACGTTTCTGGGCAGCGGATGGACGATCGGCCTGGCGCACGAGGCCGCACTCAAGATGCGCGAGGCGTCCCAGTCCTGGACCGAGTCGTACCCCGCGATGGAGTACCGCCACGGACCGATCAGCATCGCCGCGCCAGGTCGAGTCACGTGGCACTTCGGCGTCCCGCCGGAGGGGCTCATCGACGACATCACCGCGACCGGCGCTCGCGCCGAGATCCGCGACATCGATCCACTCGCCGACCTGATCCGCGCTCAGCGCGTCGCCCTCGCGCGGGCGCGCGCGAAGGGCCTCAACCCCGATGAACCGCGCAACCTGACCCGATCTGTCATCCTCACACCATGACGACCACGGATGCCGCGTCACGACGCCCGCGGACCCTCGATCGCGGTGCTCCAGTGGTCGCGTTCGACGTCGGTGGCACGGACATCAAAGCGGCACTCTTCGACGGGTCCGGGTCCATGCTCGGACTGAACCGCTCACCGACTCCACGAGACGAGACCTCGCCGGCCGAAGTCATCGGAGCCCGACTCGCCGTCATCGCCGGCGAACTCATGGATGCATTTCCCGATGTGCATCCGGTCGCGGCAGGACTCGCAGCACCGGGGATCGTCGACGAGGCGGCCGGCGTCGGCGTCTACTCGAGCAATCTCGGCTGGCGTGACGCGCCGGTGCGTGCCATCGCCCAGAGCGCTCTTCAGCTCCCCGTTGCATTCATCCACGACGTGCGGGCAGCGGGCACGGTCGAGCATCGCCTCGGCGCGGCTCGGCCCTTCAGCGACGCGGTCGTCATCGTGATCGGCACCGGCGTGTCAGCCACGCTGATCATCGACGGGCGGGTCCACCTCGGCGGCGGTTACGCGGGTGAGATCGGACACGCCTGCGTCGATCCCCAGGGCGAACTCTGCCCCTGCGGTGCCCGAGGCTGCCTCGAGACGGTGGCGGCCGGGGGTGCGATCGTCCGTCGCTACACCGCCCGGACCGGACGCACCATCACGGGCACGAGAGAAGTGGTGGCTCGCGCGGCGGCCGGAGACCCGGATGCCGCGGCAGTGTGGGACGCGGCGGTTACCGCCCTCGCCGCTGCCATCGCTCACCTCGTCGCCACTCTCGCTCCACAGGCGGTCGTGCTGGGCGGCGGGTTGGCGGAGGCCGGCGACACGCTCCTCGAACCGGTCAGGCGGCAGGTCGACGCGCTGCTGAGCTTCCACCGGCGCCCGCTGCTGCTTCGCGCGGAGGTCGGCGAGAACGCCGGGCTGCTGGGAGCGGCGCTGCTTGCCCGGGATCTCGCCGCCCAGACATCCGGCATCGCGGTTACTGCGATGCCGTCATGATCGTCACCGTCACGCCGAATCCGGCTCTGGACATGACGTGGACACTGCCGGAACTCACGGTCGGCGAGTCGCACCGGGTGCCGACCGCGTTCGCGCGCGCCGGCGGCAAGGGCGTCAATGTCGCCCGTGTCGCCGCCCAGCAAGGTTTCGACGTCCTCGCGGTCGCACCGGTCGGTGGTGCCGTCGGTGAAGTGTTCGCCCGGGACCTCGCCGGCAGCGCAATCCCCAGCCGGCTCGTCAGCTGCTCGGGCCCGACCCGGCAGACCGCCGCGATCGTCGAGGCCGACGGGACCACGACGATCCTCAATGAGGTCGGCGAACCACTGAGCGACGGCGACTGGGACGAACTGCTCGCGGTCGTTGAGGATGCGCTTGCCGACGCCACGGTGATGGCGGTGTCGGGGAGCCTCCCCCCGGGGGCTCCAGCGGATCTCTACTCGCGGCTCGTCGCATTCGCTCGCGCGAAGGGCATCCCGGCGATCGTCGACACCTCGGGCCCCGCACTGCTCGCCGCCGCCCGTGCCGGAGCCGACATTCTGAAGCCGAACGCCGACGAACTACGCGAGGCCACCGGCGAGAGCGATCCTCTTCGCGGCGCACGCCTCCTGCTCGAACGGGGCGCGGGCACGGTGCTCGTGTCGCTGGGCGCGGACGGCATGTTCGCCGTGTCCAGGGCCGATCCGAGGCATCCGATCGGCGCGCGCCTGCCCTATGCACTGG
This sequence comes from Microbacterium sp. P5_E9, assembly GCF_054049175.1. Classification (NCBI taxonomy): domain Bacteria; kingdom Bacillati; phylum Actinomycetota; class Actinomycetes; order Micrococcales; family Microbacteriaceae; genus Microbacterium; species Microbacterium sp. P5_E9. Next base: position 19,676 of record NZ_JBFUMV010000010.1, read on the forward strand.
TCGGGAATCCGACCGGCGCGGGCGACGCCGCTGTGGCCGCGGTCGCCGCCCAGTTGAGCCTCGGCGAGACAGCCCTCGACACCCTCGTGCGCGTGGCAACAGCGTGGTCCGCGGCGGCCGTACTGATGCCGACGGCGGGCGAGATCTCCCCTCGCCACACCGCGCTGCTGGCTGACGTCGTCCTGTTCCAGCCGAAGGAGTCGGAGGCGCGAGGGCATGCAGCCCTCCGCGACCGCTCGGCCGCGGCACTGATCTCGACTTCGGAGACCTGATGCCCCTCGCATCCACACGTGACCTGGTGGCGGCAGCCGCCGCCGACCGCATCGGGCTGGCGGCGTTCAATGTCATCCACATCGAGACCGCGGAGGCGTTCGTCGATGCCGCCGATCGTGCCGGCCTGCCCGTCGTCCTGCAGGTCTCGCAGAACTGCGCCGAATTCCACGGTGGCCTGGAGCCGATCGCCCTCGCGACGCTCGCGATCGCCCGGCGCGCAGCCGCCCCGGTGTCGGTGCATCTGGACCACGCCGATCGCGAGGACATCGCCGATGAGGCGATCGCTCTGGGATTCAGCTCGCTGATGTTCGACGGGGGCGGCCTGGACTATCCCGACAACGTCGCGGTCACCGCCCGGGTGGCCCGGCGCGCACATGCTGCCGGCCTGTTCGTCGAGGGCGAGCTTGGAATGATCGGCGGCAAGGACGGCGCCCACGCTCCCGGAGTGCGGACCGACCCTGATGAGGCGCGCGAGTTCGTGAAGGCGACCGGTGTCGACGCCCTGGCCGTCGCCGTCGGGTCCTCTCATGCGATGCCCGATCGCACGGCACGTCTCGATCTGGAGCTGATCGCACGGCTCCACGGCGCGGTGCCGGTTCCCCTGGTGCTGCACGGCTCATCAGGGGTCGCGGATGCCGACATCACGGCCGCGATCGTCGCAGGCATGACCAAGATCAATGTCTCCACGCATCTCAGCCGGCTGTTCACGCGATCCGTGCGAGAGTATCTGGAGGCCGAGCCGAACACCTCCGATTCTCGGCGCTATGTGCGGGCGGGACGGACTGCTGTCGCGGATGAGGCGGCACGGCTGCTGCGACTGTTCGCGCTGAAGTCGACGGAACCGGTAGGAACAACGCGAGCATGAGCAGGGCAGAACGCCTCAACGCGATCCTCGATCTTCTGGCCGAAACCGGCCAAGTCGAGGTCGATGAGATCGTCTCGCGGCTGGACATCTCACCGGCGACCGCACGCCGCGATCTCGACTCACTCGCCGAACAGCAGCTGCTGACCCGGACGCGCGGTGGGGCGATCCCCCATTCGGTCGCCTACGAGCTCCCCGTTCGGTACCGGAGCGAGAGCGGGTCAGGATCGAAGCAGCGCATCGCGGCTGCAGCGAGCGCCCTCATCGCACCGGGTGCGGTGATCGGTCTGTCCGGCGGCACGACGACGACGGCGATCGCGGCCGCACTGAGCGTGCGTGCCGACCTCATGCAGCCCTCGCCGACCCCCAACCTCACCGTCGTCACCAACGCCGTGAACATCGCGGCCCAGCTCGCGACCCGATCGACCATCAAGCTCGTCCTGACCGGTGGCGTCGTCAACCCTCGCACCTACGAGCTCGTCGGAGACTTCGCCGACCCGGTTCTGCGCTCGGTTAGCCTCGACATCGCGTTCATCGGCGCGAACGGAGTCGATCCCACCGGCGGCCCATCCACCGACGACGAACGGGAGGCAGCCGTGAACCGTCTCATGGCGACCCGGGCCCGGCGGGCGGTGATCGTCGCGGACTCCTCGAAGCTGGCGCACCGCGCGTTCGCATCCATGGGGAATTCGGACTTGTTCCCGACGATCATCACCGATGACGGGATCTCGGTTGCAGATCGCACCGCGCTTTCCGATGCCGGGTACGAAGTCATCGTCGCTCCGTGACCCGAAGAGCTACGCCTTTCGCGAGTCCGACAGGGTGAAGCGCCCGCCGTTGCGCCTTCGCGTGCGTGGCGGCGCCGTGCTCTCTCGGATCACGAATTCGGGTTCGACGAGCTCTGAGGAGAATGGCTCGTTGGGATTCTCGAGGTCGTGGAGGAGAAAGCGGACCGCGCGGACTCCCATCAGGTCGTAGGGGAACTTGATGGTCGTGAGCGCGGGGACCGCGTATCGTGCGAGCCGGTTGTCGTCGGCACCCATGACGGAGATGTCCTCAGGAACACGGACGCCCGATTCCTGCAAGGCGCGAAGCACGCCGAATGCCATCTCGTCGCCCGCGACGAAGACCGCGGTCGCCTCGGGGATCTTGGCGAGCAGCAGACCGTTCTCGTAACCCGACTCAGGGCTCCAATCCCCTTGCAGGAGGTCGGGAACAGGTCTCCCGGCATCCGTCAACGTCGCCCGCCACTCGTCCGCGAACTGTGGTGCGCCCTCGCCGGCGACGTACCAGACGGTCTCATGTCCGAGGTTCAGCAAGTAATCGACCGCCCGACGCGTGGCCGGCGCGCCGGAAGCGATGGCGATGGCGTCGGTCCACCGCTGCCGAGGACCGCCCAGAGCGATCGTCGGCACCTCGGAGAGGAGCTGCTCCATCTCGTCGTCGATGTCGGCAAGCGTGAGTGCGAGCACGATGCCGGCGACGTTCTGCTCGAGCAGGCGCGTCATGGCGCGCGCGATGTCGGAGGTGTCCAGGGATGCCGTGACGCTCATGGTGACGGTGTACCCGGCGGCCTCGGCCTCCGCGATGATGCCTGTGGCGACATCGAAGCGGAACGAGCCTTCACCGAGGGTGACCACCCCGATCGATCTGCTGTTGCCGGACGCGAGCGCCGAGGCGACGCGGTTGCGGCGATAGCCGAGCTCGGCGACGGCCGCGAGCACCTTCTCTCGGGCGACCGTCGAAACGTGGGGGTATCCGCTCAGGGTGCGCGAGACGGTCTGCGGCGAAACCCCCGCCAAGCGGGCGACGTCGATCATGTCGGGGCCGGTCGAGCGCGAGGCTCGTGCCGTCGAGCCGTTTGTTCCTGCCATCGTCCTAGCCTCCTGCCCCTGCCGAGCCGAGGACTTCGAGTTCGTCCGTGGCGAGCTCGTCTCGCCGCATGCGGAAGTCAAGCACAGCAGGCACGGGCTCTGCACGCGCGACTCGCGCCCGCAATTCGGGCGACACGGAGATGCCGGCCGATCGGGCGTGCTCGGCGGTGCGGAGGTCCCACCAGAGCGCATGCAGGCTGGATTCACCTTCGCGGAGGTCGGCGACCTCGATGCCGCCATCGATGATGCGGCGGCATCCTTCGAGGTCTCCAACGGCGATCCGGGCAGTCGCCTCGAGAAGTCGCACTCTTCCCCCGACCCGAGCCTCAGCAGGCAGGCTCTCGATGGCACGGCACGCGCGCACCCCCTGTCCTGCGAGCAGGTAGGTCCTGATCGCCTCGATCGCGAGCGGAACACTGTGCGGAGAGAGCTGCAGCGCGTCGTCGTACCATTCGCAGGCCTGGTCGAGGTCGCCGAGGTGCCGGCTCAGGGCCGCGAGATTGCGAACGGAGAGGACGTTCGGTGTGATCGCGATGGACTGCAGCCATTCGGCGCGCGCGCCTTCGAAATCCTCGCGATGGGCCAGAGCGTTGCCGCGCAGCGCTGCCTCGACCCAGCCGCCGCGACCACGGAGCTCCGCCTCCCACTCGGGGTGCACCTGCAGCGACCGTGGGAAGGCGGCCGGGTCGTCGTGGGGAAAGCGCCCCGCCTCGATGAGCTCTATCCAGTCGCGCTGTTCGGCAGTGAGCGTCACCGCCTCGAACGGGGCCTCCGGTCGCGACAGGCGATCCCGCCCGCGCACGAGACGGCGCTGGTCCTCGAGGGCGCCCCAACCCGATCCGCGATGCAGCACCTCGGAGATGGGTGCACGCGCCACGATCGCGGCAGCAGTCCGTTCGGCTTCCAGCTCGCTCGGCGATGCGAGCGCGTGCACGGCCGTTCGCGCGGCAGCGCGTGCAGCCGACCATTCGCCGTGGGCGGCCTCGGCCGGAACATCGACCCGGCCATAGGCCTCCACCCACGAGATCTCTCCCCCGGCGGGAAGCCGGACGTGCTCGAACTGGGTGCGAGCGAGGCCCGCCTGAATCTCGATATAGGCACGCTCCGGACCGCTCAGCCACTCCTGCCAGCGCTCACCGCCCACGCTCGTGCCCCACAGGAACAGCTTCCGGCCGCGCAGCTGCGGGCTGGAGATCTGCGCGAGCCCCGTTCCCCCTGCGTCGACGGCGGTGATCCACGGGTTCGCTTCGGCATCAGTATCGAAGAAGTAGTCCGCTGCGTCGTCCACGCGGCCGGGGTAGGTCACGTCGATGCCGAGAGCCTCATCCACCACGGGCACACGGCGCAGCGAATTGGCGTAGCCGTAGTTCCATGCCTGCTCGGCGCACGAGATGACGCGGGTGTGCTCCGTCTGCTCGACCGCGATGTTCGACCACCAGTAGGTGGGAACGTCGTGGTCGTTGGGGTTCGTCAACCTCACGTGGATGAACAGCGCCCCCGAACCGGCAGGAAGGTGAGCGTCGACCTGATAGACGACGTTTCGGATGCGGTCGAACTCGTAGAGACGGAGCACGGGCGTTCCGTCGGGGTGCTCGACGCGCGCTGCGTGGATCGGTGAGAACGTGCCCGGGGCATGGCCGATCGTGCCGACGTTCCACTCCACTCCGCCGGCGAACCAGGCGTTGCGCAGCCCCAGGTTCGCCGGCTGGAGGATGCCGTTGCGGAACAGCAGTTCGCGGCCGCTCGGCTTGTGGACGAGCGACCACAGTCGTCCACCCGCGCCGAGGAGGAAGGTGGCGCGGAGCAGCCCGTTCTCCAGCACCGCGACCGGATGCTCCTGGATCACGCGGTCGCGTGCGTAGTCGTCCTGCAGCAGGTACGGCGCGATCGATGGGACGCGACCGTACGCGGCATTCGTGCGGATCTCGTCGGACGCTTCCGACATGTCGACCTCGAAGTCGCGGTTTCCGGTGCCGAACAGCGGCGGCAGCGGATTGTCGGGCCCCAGGGGGGCGGTCGGCAACGAGAGTCGATCGACGAACAGTTCAGTCATGAGAGTTGTTTCTTTCAACAGAGGATCATCCGAGGCAGAGGGTGGTGAGCGGCTATTTCCCGGCGCCCACCGTCATTCCTTCGACGATCCGACGACCCATGACCATGAAGGCGACCAGGACCGGAAGGGTGACGAGCACGATGCCGGCGAACAAGCCGCCCCAATTGGACGTGTACTGCATCGTGCCGTAGAGGCCCATCAGGGAGACCGGCAGTGTCTGCTTGTCGGTCTCGGTGATGAAGATGAGCGCGACGAGGGTCTCGTTCCATACGCCGAGCCCGGCGAGGATCGCTGCGGTGATGATGCCCGGGCGCGCCAGGGGCAGCATGATCGTGAAGAACGTCCGGAACGGTCCGGCACCGTCCAGCGCAGCAGCCTCCTCGACCTCGCTGGGCAGCGAGCGGAAGAAGCCCGTCAGCAGGAAGACCGTGAAGGGCAGTCCCGTGGCGACATAGATCAGGTACACGCTGATCCGCTCATCCCACCAGCCGAAGAGCGAATACATCGTGCTGCTGATGGTCTGCATCATCACGAAGATCGGCAGGATCACGGCCTGGAACGGGATGCCCATGCCGACCACGAAGAAGCTGGTCAGGGGGCTGGCTGCCCGGTGCCTGGTGCGGCTGAGCGCCTGTGCGGCCAGCGCGGACAGCAGCACGATCGTGACTGTTGCGGCCGCGCACAGGGCGACGGTGTTGAGGAAGCCGGTGCTGAGGTTGCCCACTCCGAGCGCCTCGACATAGTTGTCGAAGTTGAAGTTCCGGGGCAGTTCGAACGGCTTCGTGAAGATCTCGGAGCCGTCCCGGAACGACTGCAGGATCAGCCACAGGAACAGCAGCACGTTGAACGCGGCGACCGCCCAGATCAGGGGGGCGACCATCGGTCCGAACCAGCCGCCTCGACGGGCGCGCACCACACGGCGAGCGCTGCGAGCGGGCGCCGGAGCCGCCACCTGCGGAATGGTCATCGGCATGGTCAGGAGATCAGAACTCGAGTGCGTCACGGCGCATCATCCTTCTCACAGCGACCACCAGCACGGCGATCAGCACCAGCATGAACACGCCCATCGCGGATCCGTAGCCCATTTCATAGGCCGGAGACGGTCCACCGGTGGTGGCCGCATATTGCGCGATCGCGAGTGTCGCGACATCCGCGGGCGGATAACCGGCCATGCCCACGAACGCGAACACGAAGTCGAAGATCCGGATCGCGCCGATCAGCCACAGCACGACGGCCACGGTGACGATGTCCCAGGTCAGCGGCAGCGTCACGTACCGGAACCTCTGGAATGCGTTCGCGCCATTGAGCTCGGCGTCCTCGTAGAAGTACGGCGGGATCCGGTCGATGCCCGACATCAGGAGGACCACGTAGAAGCCGACGCTGATCCACACGATGCCGATCATGATGGTGTGGAACTCGTTGTCCGGTCCCAGCCAGTCGATCGCGAACGCTCCGAGCCCGACTCCCCGGAGAATCGAGTTCAATGCGCCCTTCGGTGCCAGCAGCAGCCCGAACCCGATACCCATCACGATCGGCGAGATGATGTAGGGGAGKAACAGAAGAGTGCGAACGGTGACCTTGGCGCGCATGTCGCGGACCACGATCGCGAAGGCGAAAGCGATCACGAACACGAAGAAGCCGCAGACGAACGCGATCGCCATGGTGTTCCAGAACGCAGCGTGGAAGTACGAATCGCGGGTCAGCCGGAGGTAGTTGGCGATGCCGATGAACTCCATGTCCGTCCCCGCTCCCGCCCAGCGCGTGAAGCCGGCCCAGATGCCGACCAGCGCAGGGGCGATGAAGAAGAAGATGTACACAGCGAGGGCGGGGAGCACGAACACCCAGAAGGTGCGCCGTCGCTGGCCCTCGAGCGAGGCGGCGCCCTTGCGGGCCGGGCGGGAAGCCGCCCGACCCGCAAGGGTGATGGTTGCCGACATTGTCAGCCCTGCGCTGCGAGCGTGTCGATCGTGCGCTGCTTGAGTGCGGCGACGAACTCCTCGGGGCTCGCGAACTTCTTGTTGAACAGGTCGGCGACAGTCGGGTAGAGCACCTTTCCCGACCAGTCGGCGTTGACCGCGCTGCCGTCGAGGCCTGGGACGAGCTGATCGGCGTCGGCCGAGGCCTGCACCTGCGCGGCGAAGTCGGTCAGATCCTTGGGCACAGTGACGTCGCTGCGGGGGGCGAGGCTGGACGAGTCGGTCGCGAAGGACTGGAGGACATCCTTCTTCAGGAAGTAGCGGATGAACTCCTTGGCCGCGTCGGCGTTCTTCGCCTTCGCCGGGATTGCGAAGCCGAAGTCGTCGACCCAGGTGACGTCATTGCCCTTGCCGCCTTCGACGGTCGGATACGGCACGGAGCGGTACTCGATGGTGGCGTCGACGTCGATGTCCGACTGCTTGAGGGCGGCACCGGTCTCGGCCGGCGCCCAGGCGCCCATCGTGAGGAATGCCGCACCGTTCGAGCCGTCGGCCCATCCGGTCTGCTGCGCCGGCCAGGTCGTGCCGGCGAAGTCGTCGGGCAGGTATCCGCCCTGGAGCAGCGGGAAGAGGTCCTCCGCCGCGGCCAGGATGGCCGGGTCTTCGGCCGCCTCACCCGTCTTGTCTGCTGCGATCGCGTCGAGCACCTTGGCGCCGCCGTGACGGACAGCGGAGTACGCGAACCAATACATCTCGTAGTACGACTGGTCACCGTCGACCGTGAACGCGGGCCGGCCTTCGGCCTTCAGCTTGTCGGCGAGGGCCGCGAAGTCGTCCCACGTGAGGGGGGCGTCGATGTCGTCGGTGAGGCCGTTGTACCAGGTCGTGACGCCGGTGACCGAGTAGGGGACGAGCATCGGCTCGCCGTCCTTGTTCACGTACAGGTTCGCCAGGCTCTCGGGGATCAGGTCGCCGATCTTCTCCGACTCTCCGATCGGAGTGGTCTTGTACACGTCGGCGAGCCCGAGCACACCGTCGCTCTCGAGGAACGAGCCCCAGATGCCACTGCCGGCCTGATCGAAGAGGTCCGGCGGGTTGCCGGCTGCCTGACGGGGCGTGACCTGCTTGATGACCTCGCGGCCGGTCCACTCGACATCGACCTTGATGCCGGTCTCCTTGGTGAAGTCCTTGATCGAGGCGGCGAGCACCTTCTGCTGCGGCTCGCCTTCCTTCCACATCGACCAGTAGGTGAAGGACGTGGGCGTCGATCCTGCGCTCGCCTGTCCTGCGCAGCCGGTCAGCGCGCCACTGGCCGCCACCGCTGCGACGGCGGCGAGCGCCACCGTGCGAACGATCCTGCTCTTTTTGATCATCCTTGATCTCCCTGTTGCTCTGTGATTGAGGGGGTGCCTCCGGCGAGTCTTCGTCGGGTCGGCGGCTAACGTAACACGATTGCTAGCGCTATCAAACACTTTTTTGTTTGCGCTGCCAATTTTTTTGTTAGCGCTAGCAATGCGACGGCGGAACTGCTTACTATCTCCCCAGAACCCCCCACCCCCCTCTGACCCTGAATGACGAAGGAAGTACCACCACATGTCCGAGAGCTACGACCGTTCGGCCTGGTTCCGCGAAGCGCGGTTCGGCATGTTCCTCCATTGGGGGCCCTATTCCGTCGCCGGCCGGGAGGAGTGGCTCCGGTCCATCTACCGCCTCTCGATCGAGGAGTACCAGCCATACGTCGACGGGTTCGTGCCCGACGCGTTCGATGCGGAAGCGTGGGCGGATGTCGCGGAGCGCGCCGGGATGAAATACGCGGTCCTCACCTCGAAGCACCACGACGGGTTCTGCCTCTTCGACAGCGCGCACACCACGTACTCGACGATGCACAACGGACTCGGCCGCGACGTGGTCCGTGAGTTCGTCGAGGCGTTCCGGCGCCGTGGGATCAAGGTCGGGCTCTATTACTCGCTGCTCGACTGGCATCACCCTGATTACCCGGCGTGGGGCGACCGTCAGCACCCCCATCGGGACGACGAGACGTACCGCGACCGCACCCACGACTTCGCGAACTACGTCGACTACCTGCACGCGCAGGTCCGCGAGTTGTGCACGAACTACGGCGAACTCGACCTGCTGTGGTTCGACTTCTCCTACGACGACTTCACCGGGGAGCGGTGGCGAGCGAGCGAACTGGTGGAGATGGTCCGCGCGCTGCAGCCCGGCATCCTCATCAACAACCGCCTCGAGGCGAGCGGCGGAAGCCTCGGCTCGCTGGTCACTGCCCACCCGACACCCTGGGCAGGCGACTTCGTCACCGCCGAGCAGCTCGTCCCGCCTGGCGGCATCCGCGATGTTCACGGTGATGCGGTGCCGTGGGAGTCGTGCCTGACGGTGAACAACCACTGGGGCTACTTCATCGGCGACGACGCATACAAGTCGAGCCGGATGCTGGTGCGCAACCTGGTCACGACGGTCAGTCGTGGCGGCAACATGCTGCTCAACGTCGGCCCGCAGCCGGACGGCCGCATCGGCGAGAACGAGACGCGGATCCTCGGTGAGATCGGGGCCTGGCTCGAGCGGAACGGGGACAGCATCTACGGGGCGGGAGCAGCCGAGCTGCCGAAGCCGGACTGGGGCTGCTACACCCGCCGCGGCCGTGATGTCTTCGCGCACGTCTTCGAACCGCCGATCGGTCCGCTCGCCCTGACCGGCATCGATGCGGACGAGATCGCAGAACTTCGCATCGACGGCGAGGTCGTCCATCCGGCGGATGGCTGGCTCACCGAGGCATACCCCGACACCGTGTTCGTCTGCTTCGGCGACGACGACACATCGTTCACCTATCCCGTGCCCGACGAGTCCGACACGGTGGTCGCCGTGCGCCTCGCCGCCACGATCGCTGCTCAGGCGTCCGCGTGACGAGCTGGGTGCTGCATACCGCGAACACGACCTACGCAGTGAGTCTGGCGCTCGACGGCACAGCCCTGGTGCTCGACTACTTCGGACCGCGCACGGATCGCGTCCCGCACTGGGAGCGACCCGACGTGCCGCCGATCATGTCGACCTTCGCCGACTATGCACCCGTCGAGTACGCAGCCCTGGGGCTGCGCCACGTCCACGCGAGCGAGTTGATCGTCGAGCACCCGGACGGCTCACGCGGGTCGCACTTCAGCTACTCGAACCACGTCTTCGACCAGGACGAGAGCGCGACTCACCTGGCGGTCTCTTTCACGGACCCTCGGGGGCTGGAGATGGTGCAGCACGTCAGCACCGTCCCGAGCTCCGACGTGGTCGAGCGGTGGGTGGTCCTTCGTGACGTCCGGCGCGATGGGGAACCCATCCGACTGGCTCGTGCCTTCTCAGGGGCGGTATCGCTTCAGGCACCATCGGGCGTGCGATTGGACTACCTCGCCGGAGGCTACGCGCGCGAGGTGCAGCCGCAATCGGTGGAGCTGCGAATGGGCACCTTCCGGATGGGGAGCAGGCAGGGCCTCACCGGGCACACGTTCGCTCCGATGGTCGCCGCCACACCGCTGGATGCGACGGGGGGGACGGATGCCGGGGCTGGGACGATCGGCATCTCGCTCTCGTGGAGCGGTTCGTGGGTGATGAGCGCCGAGGCTCACCCGAACGGCCTCGTGCGGATCTCGGCCGGTCTCGACGACGAGGGAACGACGCTTCTCATGACCCCCGGTCGAGAAGTCGAGACTCCGCACCTGCTTGCCGCGCACGTCATCGGCGGTCTTCCGGAGCTGACCCGGGTGTGGCATCGCCACCAGCGCAGCGCGATCTCGCGCACGACCTCGCCCGAGCACCGGCCCATCGTCTACAACTCGTGGGAGGCCACCGAGTTCGATGTGACCGAAGAAGGCCAGCTCGCCCTTGCCCGCACCGCGGCCGACCTGGGTGTAGAAGTCTTCGTGGTGGACGACGGATGGTTCGTCGGACGCAACGACGGCGACTCCGCACTCGGCGATTGGACCCCCGATCCACTGGCATTCCCGAACGGGTTCGGCTCCTTCGCCGACAAGGTCATCAGTCACGGCGTCCGCTTCGGACTCTGGGTCGAGCCCGAGGCAGTGAGCCCGAACAGCGACTTGTATCGAGAGCACCCGGATTGGGTGTACCAGAATCACGGCATCCCGGAGATCCTCATCCGGGATCAGCTCGTGCTCGATCTCGGAAATCCCGACGCCTACGCGTGGGCCGAAGCGATGCTGCGTCGCCTCCTCAGCGACTACCCCATCAGCTTTCTCAAGTGGGACATGAATCGGCCGATCACGAGCCCCGGCCGCCGCGGCGACCTGAATGGATTCGAGTGGTCGTTTGCGCACACGTCCGGCTACTACCGGCTGCTGCAGATGATCCGCGACGAGTTCCCCCACGTCACGGTCGAGGGCTGCTCCGGTGGGGGCGGCCGCATCGACAATGCCGTCCTCGCTCTCGTCGACGTGGTGTGGGCGAGCGACGCGACCGGCCCCCGCGACCGTCTCCTCGTCCAGGACGGCTTCCTGACGGCCTATCCCGCTCACGTCATGTCGTCCTGGGTCACCGATACCCCAGGAGTCCTGGATCGGGCACCTGCTTCACTCGAATTCAGGTTCGTCGTCGCGATGGCGGGGGCGCTGGGCATCGGCGCCGACATCGGTGCGTGGACGGAAGCCGAGCGTGCGACAGCGCGTTCGATGGTCGAGCTGTACAAGGAGGTCCGGCCTGTCATCCACGGGGGCGAGCTCTACCGGCACTCGAATCCGACTGCGCGCGGCTACGCGCTCGAGTTCGCGGGCGGCGGCGCACACGGCGGCCGGATCGTCGTGCTCGCGTACGACAGCACGCGCGAGCGTTTCGGGGCTGAGCCGGTGGCCTTGTTGAGCATCACACCGCCGCTGCGGATCCGCATCGACTCTGCGGTGATGGGTAAGACGTACCAGCTACGCTCGGACGGATCGCTGCACAGCGGCGCGGCACTCCGAACCTCCGGGATCGAGATCCCCTGGGCGCTCGCCGCCGATGCCGACGTTCTCGTCCTCGACCCGGTCGCCTGACCCACCACCCGTCCGGACGCAGGAGATGAATGCCGTGAACGAACCCAGTGCCACCAGGGTGAAAGAGATCCTGATGCTGCACCACAGCCATCTCGATGTGGGCTACACCCATTCGCAGCCGATCCTGTGGGAGCTGCAGAACGAATACATCGGTGAGGCGATCGCGTGGCTCGAGCGGACAGCCGACCTGCCCGACGGCGTGCGCCCGAAGTGGACGTGCGAGGCGACCGAGCCGGTGCGACGCTGGCTGCTCCGCGCATCGGAGTCGGAGCGCGGCCGGTTCCGGGCGTTGGTCGCCGAGGGACGGATCGGGCTGGCCGCGCTGCGGTGGCATGTCGGGGCTGCGATCGATCGTGCGGGGCTGGAGAGGCTGGTCGCGGGCAAGCGTGAGATCGAGGAGCTGACGGGCGCGTCCATCTCCGTGGCGTGCCAGCACGACGTGAACGGCGTGCCGTGGGCGATGGCGGATGTGCTGCTGGACGCCGACGTCGACCTCTTCGTGATGGCCGTCAACACGCACCTGGGTCAAGCGGTGCAGCCGCGGCCCGGGATCTTCTTGTGGGAGGCGCCGTCGGGGCGGACCATCCGGGTCTTCAACGGACACCACTACACGATGTTCGACCAGCTCCTGCTCTCGTGGCATGATTCCGTCGACCGGATGGCGGAGGGGTGGAGCAGCCTCTCGACCTGGCTCGACGGCATCGGCTACGGACTCGATTTCGTGTACCTCACGAGCACCGCTGCACCCGTCATGTGGGACAACGCACCGCCGAATCCGTACATGCCGGACCTGCTCGCCCGATGGAACGCGGCGGGCCACGGTCCGTCGGTACGCTACGCGACCTTCGACGACCTGCGGCAGCGCGTGCTCGAGGTGCCGGAGGAGACCCTCCCCCGCCTGCGCGGGGACTGGACCGACTACTGGAGCTTCGGCTACGGCAGCACGCCGATCGCGACGGCTCTCAATCAGCGGGCGAAGCGCCTTGTGGCCTCGGCGGAGACCCTGACAGCCGGCATCCCTCATCCGACAGCTGCTCAGGCGCTGGAGAAGCTCGACCTGTTCGATGAGCACACCYGGGGGTATTACGACACGACCCCCGAGCATCCGCAGGCGCAGACCGGCGACCTCCTGAAGCAGGCGTACCCGCACGAGGCGCACGAACTCGCGTCCTTCGCCGTGATGGACGGGCTCGAACGGCTCGCGGAGAACCCGGTCGCCGACAAGGGCGTCAAGGGCGTCCTCCTCTGCAATCCGACGCCGAACACCGTGACGGTCCACCCACGGCTGCCCGCTGCCTGGTTCCGCACCGACACTCCCGAGACCGCACGCACCGCTCGGAGCAGTCGGATGCTGTACCCCGGCCGGTCCTGGGGTGCCGAGTTCCCCGGCGATGTGGCCCGGGCCTTCGGCCCGATCGAGCTTCCGCCGCAGTCATGGCGCAGCATCCCGCTCGAAGAACTGCCCGCCCCGCGCGACCGTGCCGCCGTCGTGCACGCGATCGAGACGTCGAGGCAGGAGCGTCGCGAGCTGAACGTGGCATCGACGGATGTCGCGGTCACCCGCGTCGGACGCATCGAGTCGCCCTTCCACACCCTGAGCTACGACCCCGGCAACGGCCGGATCCTCTCGTTGACCGACCGACGCCAAGGACGCGAGCTGCTCGCCCCCCGCGACGGGATGGACTTCTTCTCGTTTGTCCGCGAGCGGCCCGACGCCCTCGACGACGGCACCCGGCAGGCGTACTACCGGCGCAACCTCGACAGCGAGAAGTACGACATCTCGTGCTGGCGGGAGTGGTCGCCTATTCGAGAGCAGGCGACGCGAGTCTTGGATTGCTCCGTCGACGAACGCCCCGACGGGATCACCCTTGTGCGCACGCTGGCCGCGCCGGGAATCACCCACCTGGTCGTCTCGATCTCGCTGTTCGCGGATGATCCGATCATCCGGGTGGATGTCGAACTCGAACTCGAACGCGAGGCGGACCCGCAGGGCATCTACTTCGCCATCCCGCTGGCCATGAGTGGAGGGTGGGGCGCAGCGTTCGACAGCGCCGACGAGATCGTGCGGCTCGACCTCGACCAGCTCCCCGGCGCCTCCCGCGGGTGGGTGACGGTCGAGTCGATGGCCACCATGTGGGATGAGGAAACGGCCATCGCACTCTTCGCGCCCGACGCGCCGCTGGTGCAATTCGGCGACTTCCACTTCGGCCCGCCGATCGAGTCGGTGCCGCGGCCCCAGGATCCTCTCCTGCTCGCCTGGCCCGTCAACAACTACTGGGACACCAACTTCGCCCGGACCCAACCCGGCCGCATGCGTCTGCGATACGGCTTCATGTCGACCCAGACGTCAGCGCGCGACGAGCTGCCACATCACGCGGCGACATTCCGGCAACCACCTCTCGTATGGCCGATCACCACGGCGGGACGTGGTGCCGGGGGTGGCCTGCTGCCGGGGGCCACCCTGGACGACGGCTGATCGCATCGATCTCAACCAGCTCTCGCGGTGGTCCGCTCGCGTCTCCACCACCGATCTGATGGCATGGAACGCCCGCTTGGCCCCGTCGTGCGAGGCGAAGCCGGGAGCGCCGGCGCCGACCGGTTGTTCAGTGCTGGGCTCAACGGAGCGCAGGGTCGGCGACGCCCGAGCCCTGGTCTGCCTCGTCTGCGCTATCGAGTTCGACCTGGCCTCTCTCGAAGTACGCGACGAGGTCCCCCGGGAGCTGGGGCACCGCGAGCGCGGATCCGTCGCCACGCAGCGACTGCGTCGCCAGGATGCCGGCCGCCACCGCCTCGCGAGCCGCCACGGGAGAGGTCTCGGTGACGCCGCCTTCTCGCACGAAGCGGAGGAACTCGGCGATGAGCAGTCGGTCTGCGCCGCCATGGCCGGAATCCGTGATCGCCGGGACGATGAAGGTTTCGTCGGCGGGGGCCAGGTCCTGATGACGTTGATTCCACAGCCGAATCTCGCTGCCCTCGCCGTTGCCGAAGTTCTCGATTCGTCCCTCGGTGCCGATCACGGTGTAGTTGCGCCACGTGTCGGGAGCGAAGTGGCACTGCAGGTAGGACGCGAGCACGCCGTTGGAGAGCTGAAGGTTCACCATCGACAGGTCTTCGACGTCGATGACCGGGTTGAGGCCTGTCTGTGACGCGGGGGGCCAGTTCTCGGTGCTGAACCAGTCGAGCATGCGCTCGTCCGATCGGTCACGGCGATCCTCGATCTGTCCGTAGACGCTCAACGAGCCCATCGCGGCCACTCGTTCGGCATAGCCTCCGGCGAGCCAGTGGATGATGTCGATGTCGTGCGCACCCTTCTGCAGGAGCAGTCCCGTTGTGCGACGCCGGTCTGCGTGCCAGTCCTTGAAGTAGTAGTCACCGCCGTTGCCGACGAAATGACGACACCAGACGGCCTTCACATCACCGATCCGCCCATCGACGATGATTCGACGCATGAGGGTGATGACCGGAAGGTGACGCATGTTGTGCCCCACGTAGAGCCGGCCGCCGGTGCGTCGCGCGGTCTCGAGGACGGCGTCGGCCTCTGCAAGATCCGTCGCGAGGGGCTTCTCGCTGAAGACTGCGACGCCCGCTTCGAGTGCGCGGATGGCGATCGAGGCGTGCAGGTCGTCGGGGGTGAGGATCATGACGGCGTCGATCCCCGACCCGAGCAGCTCGTCGAGCGAGTCAGTGACGAGCGCGTCGGGCAGTGCCGCGCGTGCGTCGGCGCGGCCGCGCTCAGCGACGTCGCACACCGCAGTCACGCGAGAGCCGGCACCTGGCCGGTGCACTTCCTCGTGCAGGCCGGCACGGATGCCGAAGCCGATGATGCCGATATTGAGATCCATTCGGGTTCCTCCGGGAGGTTTCTGGGTACGGTGAACAGCCGCCGAAGCGACCGGAAGCTTGAAGGGCGCTCCGCGCCAGTCAGCGCGGGATGGTGTCGCCGGGGCGGCGCAAGGGCGGCGCGTCGAGGTCGGTCGAGCCGCCGGGGATCAGAGTCCAGGGGAAGTCCAGGAGTCTGGGCGGCGACGGCACCTGCTCGAGTGCTCGCTCCACGATGAGCTCCGCCTGGCGCTCGTACAGGTCGCTCGGTCCCACCGTCGTGAGGGTGGGAATGACCTGCTGCGCCTCCGGAGCGTTGCCCACACCGGCGATGGCGACATCGTGCGGAACTCGCAGGCCGAGCATGTGCGCTGCATTCATCGCGGCGATGGCAGCGAAGTCTGTCGTTGCGAACACGGCGGTGGGACGGCGATCGCCCGACAGGAGCTGGATGGCGGAGGTGAGGGCGCTGGCTTTGCTGTGATCTTCGTAGGTAACGGTGAACGAGGGATCCACGTCGAGTCCTGCCGCTGCCATCCGCTCGAGATACACCGTGTACCGCGAGGCGGGAGCGACCGACGCACGCAGCTGGGACTCGCCGGTGAGGCATCCGATCTGGGTGTGTCGCTCCAGCAGATGATCCATGACGAGCGCGCAGCCCGGCAGCGCATCCGAGCGGACGACGTCGAATCCATCGGGTTCCAAGGTCTCGCAGAACACCACGAGCCGCTGTCCACGCGCGACGAGAGTGCGCAGTTTTTCGCGGCTTTCATCCACGAGATCGACTGGCACACCGACATACGCCACATCGCTCTCCACCCGATCGAGCGCCGTGGACCAGTCCCCGTCCGCGAGGATCAGGGTGGTCAGACCATGGGGCTTGGATGCAGCGTTGACGGCCTCGGCAACAGCGAGTGACCACGGGTCGCTCAGCATGTGGAGCGAAAGCTGGATCATGCCCGTCTTGCCGGTGCGAATCGCCCGAGCCGCGCGATTGGGTCGGTAGTTGAGCTGGTCGGCCGCATCCAGCACCCGCTGGGTGGTTGCCGGAGCGACGCCCGACTCACCGCCGTGCCGCCCCGAGAACACGTAGGAAACGGTGGCAGTGGAGACACCGGCGAGCTCCGCGACCATACGAAGAGTCGGCCGGCGTCGCGGACGGGAATCATGGTCGGCCACTGTCACGGTCTCGCTCATCCTTTCGTCCCCGAGAAGGCTATGCCCTGGATGAAGTGGCGCTGCAGGAAGATGAAGACGAGCAGCATCGGGAGTGTCGCCAGAAGCGCCCCCGCCATGAGTACCGAGTAGTCGACGTGATGAAGGCCGCCGGCGAGCATGGCGAGTCCGACCGACAGGGGCATCTTGGATTGGTCGCTCGTCACGATCAGGGGCCAGATCAGATCGTTCCACGACCAGAGCGTGGTGAAGACTGCGAGGGCGATGATGCCCGGCTTCGCGAGCGGCACCATGACCCGCCAGAACGTCTGCCACGGATTTGCGCCGTCCAGCCGGGCCGCCTCTTCGAGCTCGGCCGGCATCGCCATGAAGAACTGGCGCATCAGGAAGATTCCGAAGGCGCTGAACAGCCCAGGGACGATGAGGCCCTGGAGCGTGTCGAGCCAGCCAAGGGCCTGGATGATCTCGTACTGGGGCAGCAGGAACAGCAGCGAGGGGACCATGAGCACCGACAGCACGAGGATGAAGAGGATGCTGCGGCCGCGGAACGGAATGCGGGCGAAGGCGTAGCCGGCCATCGTGCACAGGACCACCTGGCCGAGCGTGCGGCCGGCCGTGATCAGGATCGAGTTCAGGAGCATCTGCCAGAAGGGGATCTGGTCGAACACCCCTGCAAAGTTCGTGAACACCCAGGGGTCGGGAAGGAGCTTGGGCGGAATGCTCACCGCGGCGTTGTCCGACTTGAAGGCCGTGAAGAACTCCCAGATGAACGGGAAGACCATCACCACTGCACCCGCCGCGAGCAGCAGGTGGACGAGGGTGTGGCGTCCGAGTCGACCCCGCTGTCGTCGCGGCCGACGGTTCATCTCGAAACTCGCCGATGAGGATGCGGCGTCCACGATGTCACTCATAGTGGACCCACTTCTTCTGCATGCGGAACTGCACGATCGTGAGCGCGAGGACGATCACGAAGAGGACGATCCCGATCGCGGCGGCATAGCCGCGATCGTTGTCGAGGAAGCCCGCCTCGTAGAACGAGTACACGATCGTGCGGGCGGCCGGTACAGCGGGATTGATCACGCGAGGCGTGAGCATCAGGTAGACGAGGTCGAAGACCTGGAGTGCGTTGATCACGGTCAGCACTGTCACGAGGAAGATGCTCGGGCTCAGGAGCGGGGTCGTGATCGAGACGAACTTCCGGATCGGCCCCGCCCCGTCCAGCTCGGCTGCCTCCATTGCGGTGTCGGGAATCGCCTGCAGTCCCGCCATGAAGATCACGATGTTGGTGCCGAGGCTCGCCCAGATGCCGACGACGGCGATCGCCACCAGCACGGTGGAGTCGTTGGTGAGCCATGACGGCCCCACAATGCCGAAGGGCCGAAGCAGGCTGTTGAGCAGGCCGAACTCGCCGTTGTAGATCAGCTTCCACACCAAGGCGAAGGCCGCCGGCATGGTCACCACCGGGATGAAGTAGAGCGTGCGGTAGAAGCCTCGCCCTCTCAGCCCGGGAGTGTTCAGCAGTGCCGCGATCACCATCGCGAGCGGGATGCCGAGCAGCACGATCACGGTATAGACCGCTGTGTTGCGCAGATTCACGTAGAAGTCGGGATCCGAGAAGAGCCGAAGGTAGTTCGCGAAGCCGACGAAGGTGCTCCCACCGAACACACCGGTCTGCGTGAAAGAGAGGATGAGGGTCCGGACGGCCGGCCAGAGGTAGAAGACCGCGAGACCGAGCAGGGCGGGTCCGATGAACACGAGCGCCCACAGGGGCGATGTCCCGAGCGTACGGCGTCGACGGGGCCGGGAGATCGGTCGCCTCCCGGCACCGGGGGCGGCCCTCGGCCGCCCCCGGTGCTGATCGGCGATCGCAATCCCTTGGGGGTGTGCGATCACTTCGGTCATGGTGTGGTTCCTACTCCTTGTCGAGCTCGGCCTGCATCTTCGCAGCGAGGTCCTTCAGGCCGTCCTCGGGAGAGACGGCGCCAGCCCAGATCTGCGGCAGGATGTCTCCCTCGTGCTTGTTCCAGGCCGTCGTGTTCTTCGAGATCGGGTACGGAACCGCGGTGGGAACCTCGTCGATGAAGGTCTGCAGGTCGTACTGGGGCAGCGAGTCGACCCAGGCCTGCTGCTCGCCGTTGTACGCCGGGATGACCGCTCCGGTCTTCGCCATGATCTCCGCCGCAGCTTTGCCGCTCGCGAAGGCCGCGAACTCCTTTGCCTCCGCGAGGTGCGGGCTCTTCGCGTTCGCAACGTTCGCGAGACCGTGGATGATGCTCTGGTTGCCGGTCGGGCCGGTCGGGAGCGGCGCGATGTCGATCGTGCCGCCGATGGCGCTCTTCGCGTAGCCGGAAGGTGACCACGAGCCGTCCCAGAACATCGCGATCTTGCCCCCGGTCCACATGTCGAACGGCGACGTGTCGGTCATCTGCTGGGACGTCGGTGACTCGCCCGATGCGATGAGGTCAGTCCAGAACTCAACACCCTCGAGCGCCTCCGGCGACCCGTAGCCGCTCTTCTTGTGGTCGGCGCTGATGACCTCACCGCCCGCCTGGTAGATCGTGTTGTAGAAGGTCATCTGCCCGTAGGGCGCGGCCGCAGTGCCGTAGATGCCCTGTGCCGGGTCGGTGAGCTCCGCGGCAGCCGTCTGGAAGTCCTCCCATGTCCACCCTGCCTTCGGGTACGCGACTCCCGCCGCATCGAAGAGAGCCTTGTTGTACCAGACGCCGATCGTGTCGAAGTCCTTGGGCGCTCCGTAAAGCTTGCCGTCGTAGCTGTACAGGTCGACGAGGCCCTTCGGGTAATCGGACGTGTCGATGCCCTGGTCGTCGAGCGGGGCGATCTGACCATTCGAGGCGTACAACTGGAAGTTCGGGCCGTTGATCCAGAAGTTGTCGGGGCCCGATCCTCCGGCGACTGCCGTCTGGATCTTCGTCCAGTAGTCCGCGCTCGGAATGAGCTGGATGTCGACCGTGACGTTCGGGTGATCCTTCTCGAACGCGCTGATGATCTGCTCCATCGCGGGCTTCTGGTTCTCATCCCAGAGCGCGTACTTCAGTGTCACCTTCTCGTCGGTGCCGCCGTTGCCTCCGGCGCTTCCGCTGCTGCATCCCGCAAGCGTCAGCGCCGCGAGGGTCGCACCGGCAACCAACGCGAGCCGGGCACGCGACGAGCGATTCCGATTCATTGAGAACTCCTTCGTTCGCTGTGTTAATCGATTGGCTTAAACGATTAGCAAAACGATAAGACCGCCGGCTAGGGAATGCAAGGGGGAGTTTCGACACGTGCCGCGGGGTTCGAAAAGCATAGGCGGTTGGCGCAGAACGCCCCCGAAAGATTCCCCAGGGCGGGTCTCAGCTGGCTGCGGTGCCGCGCGCGACTCGCCGGTATCCGGTCGGCGACATCCCGACGTATCGCCTGAACGCCGTGCTGAAGTGCTGGCTCGATGAGAAGCCGAGAGCGTGTGAGATGTCCGTCACCGAGTCCGCTCCTTCCAGCAGTTCGCGCGCCCGGCTGACCTTCATGCGAAGGATGTAGTCCTTCGGGCTGGTTCCGAAGGCTCGCGCGAACTGCTGAAAGAAGTGGGTCGACGACATCCCGGATACTTCGATGAGCTGCGCCACCGTGATCGGCTCCTCCAGGTGGGCGGTCGCCCACTCCAGCGACTGGCGCAGCGCCGGGTGCAGCGGCTGCGACGCAGCATCGGCGTTCCAGACCGCGTGCGCCAGTTCCATGAGCGCTGCCATGCACAGTGCGTGCTGCCAGGTGCGTGTCCCGCTCCACCTGAGGTCTGTCGCGGTCAGGACGCGTAACAGCAGGTCGACGCTTTCTCGAGGAGCCGGGCGCGTGGTGACCCCAGCGGCCACGAGATTGTCGATGGTCTCGGAGATCGACCGATCATCTTCGCCCGGCATCGCGGACAGCGCACGATTGGTGCCCACCACCAGCCAGAGCAGCTCTCCCCTGGTCTGCGCCGCGGCGCCGGTGCTGTAGACGTGTCCCGGCGGAATGACGATCACCGCTCCCGGTTCCACCACGATGGAGCTCCCGTCGACCACGAAGTCGAACGTGGAGCGGATGGCGAAGGCCAGGACGAGCAGACCCGTGTGCACCTGGTCGGGCAGCGCGGGCTGCGCCGCCAGATAGCGATAGTGCCCGGCGCTGACCAGCGGACCCTGTCCCCGCAGATCGATGATCGTCCGATCGGCGGTCGACTCGAGGTCGGGAACATCGGATGCGACGGCCGCCCGTGGTTCGACTGTCCCGAGGACGTCGGTGCGCTCAGAACGCATGAAAACATCCTATGGACGTTCCCGAACGCGAGTCGGCTGGTCCCTCCGCATGCTGATCTCCTGCCGAACAGGAGGACACCGTGGATTCGGATGCAACTGACCAGGACGCGTCTTCCAGGCCGGGCGTCGTCATCGTCACCGGCGGTGCCGGCGGCGGGATCGGCCAGGCGATCAGCCACGCCGTCGCGCAGTCCGGCGACCTCGTGGTCATCGCCGATCGGGACCTCCCCGCCGCAGAACACCTCGCGCAGCAACTGCGCACGACCGGAGTGTTGGCCGTCGGACGATACCTGGATGTCGCTGACGAAACGAGCGTCGGCGAGTTCTTCGCCGATGTGCCCACGGAACTCGGCCCCCTGCGCGGCCTCGTGCACAGCGCCGGCGTCGGCCTCATCCGCCGGCTCGCCGATGTCAGCACCGCGGAATGGGATCGCGTTCATGGTGTGGATCTGCGGGGCGCGTTCTTATGTGCGCGCGCGGCGATCCCGCTGCTGATCGAGAACGGCGGGGGCACGATCGTCAACATCGGCTCCGTGCAGGCGCTCGGACCGCACGTCGGGTACTCGACCTACGCCGCCGCGAAGGCGGGGCTGATCGGACTGACCCGAGGCATCGCCGCCGACCACGGCCGCGACGGCATTCGGTGTTCGATCATCCACCCGGGTTTCGTGGACAGCCCGCAGAACCGGCAGCTGCTCGCCGGCTGGGGCGACCCTGAGACCTGGATCCAGCACTACATCAACACGCGCCAGATGACACCGCGGCCCATCACCGGCGCCGAGATCGGCGCGGCCGCCGTCTTCCTGCTCTCCGACGCGGCCCGTTCGATCACCGCTGCGGAGATCACCGTCGACGGCGGCAGCTCCCGGATGGCATTCGACAACACCGACCCTCACGAACCCGGAGACCACTCATGAGAATCGAACAGATCGAGCTGATCGAGGTGCAAGTGCCCGCCCGGGAGGGAGCGGTGAATTCCGCGAGCCTCGACAAACCGCTGCACAAGCTCGCCTCCGGCGCCGACGCGGCGTGGACCCGGCAATTCGACGAATTCTCGAAGTACGTTCTGGTCGCCACGACCGACGACGGGACCGTCGGGCTCGGCGAATCGCTCCGCGACCCCGATCGACGCGTCCAGGAGGCCATGGCGCGCTCCCTCATCGGGGCGGACGTCGGGCGGCTGCGCTGGCAGAACCTTCCGCTCGTGCGCAGCCGCGAGTACGACGGGTTCGAACTGCTCGTGCTCGACCTGCTCGGCAAGCAGGCCCATCTCCCCCTCGCGTCGCTGCTCGGCGGCGCGTACCGGGATGCCGTGCCCGTCGGGGCGTGGAGCGGACACCGCACCCCGGAGGACGCGGCCACCATCGCCGCGGCGGCCCAGGAACGCGGGGCGACGACCTTGAAGCTCAAGTGCGAGCTCGACGACGATGTCGTCGGCATCGCCGAAGCGGTGCGCGACGCCTGCGGACCCCGCTTCACGCTGATCTTCGATCCCAATGAGCGGTTCGACGAGCTTCGTCACGCGGTGCGGCTCGCACGCGGCCTCGAGCGCGTCGGCAACGTGCTGTGCCTAGAGGATCCGCTGCCTCGCTGGGACCTCGAGTCGTACCGCGAGCTCCGCTCCCGGACCACGATCCCGATCGCGATCCACGTGGCGCTCGGCTACACCGCGCACGGCCAGCGACTCTCCGACGTGGTCTCCGCGATCAGTGGGCGCGCAGCGGATGTCTTCAACTTCAGCTCCGGCATCGCCGACTTCCTCCGGATGGCGCATGTGGCGGATGCCGCATCCCGCCCGTACTGGCACGGCAGCGAGATCGACCTGGGCATCATGGAAGCCGGTGCCGTGCATGTCGCCGCCGCCACCACCGGCGCGACACTGCCCAGCGACATCTTCGGAAGGCAGATCCGCGAGAGCGACCTGCTGGTGAGCCCACTCGCGTTCAACGGCGACTCGATCATGGTGCCAACGGGACCGGGACTCGGAGTCGAACTCGACTTCGAACAGGTCGCCGACTACGAAGTGTCGCGGGTCCGGGTCAGCGCGGAGGACGCGTGATGTCTGCTCACGACCAACTCCACGACATCCTCATCCACCGCGACGTCGACGCTTTTGTCGCGGGCGACTGGGACAGCACCGCGGCCGACTTCGACGCCGAGGCATTCACCGGCTACAGCGGTGGGGACGGAACGCTGCGCCTCACCTATCCCACCCTTGCCGCTTACCGCGACTCCTGGCTTGAACAGGCAACCGAGTTCGCCGGAAGCCCGCCAGAGCACCTGCGATCACAACTGCTGTCAGCGCAGCGGATCTCCCGCATCGAGATCACTGATGACAAGGCACTGTGCATGAAGGTGTTCGACGGAACGGTCGCCKGCCCGGACCTGCAGCCTCACCACCTCACCTGGACGACGTACTACTTCCTGCGGCACGACGCCTCGACCCAGCGATGGCTCATCACCGGCTTCGTCGGCTACCTCCCCCACCAGAAAGGCCTCGCATGACTCGGGCATTCCTCCCCCGCCGCGCCACGCAGCATGTCACGGCGGGGCCGTACTCCCCGCTGCTCGTCGTGCCGGCCGGCGACCTCATCGTCCTCAGTGGGCAGGGACCACTTGACATCCACGGGAACGTGCAAGGTCACGGCATCCGGGAGCAGACGAAAGTCACCCTCGAGAACTGCCGACGACTTCTCGAGCACGCCGGCGCCGACCTGTCGCACGTCTTCAAGGTCAACGCATACCTCGCCGATCTCGATGACTGGGAGGAGTTCAACGAAGAGTACCTCCAGCACTTCAGCGAACCGCGCCCTGTCCGCACGACGGTGGGCGCGCGGCTCCTCCTGGGAATGCGTGTCGAGATCGACGTCTGGGCGACCCGATGAGACTCGCCGAGCTGCGATCGGCCGAGGCGAACTTCGCCGGCAGAGACGAGATCCTCGCGGTGCTCCCCATCGGCGCCGTCGAGCAGCACAGCCGGCATCTGCCCCTCGGCACGGACGCCCTGATCGCCGAGATGATCGCGGCTGCCGTCGAACAGCGGCTCGAATCCCGGGTCGTGCTCCTGCCAACCGTCAGCGTGGGGGCGAGCGACCACCACCTATCCATGGCTGGCACCGTCTCCATCGGGACGCTTGCGATCGCCCAGGCTGTCGCGGGACAGTGTCTGAGTCTGGCGCAGAGCAGCGGCATCCGTCGCTTCCTCATCGTCAACGGGCACGGCGGCAATCAGCCGGCTGCTCGACTCGCACTTGAGAAGATCCGCGCGTCATCTGACTCCGTCCACGCGTTCGCCGTCGACTATTGGGCGCCGATGTTCGCCGAACTGGATGCCGCCGGAATCCTGCGCCCGAGCGCGATGGGACACGCCGACCTCATCGAGACATCCATCCTGCTCGCGACTCGCCCCGAGCTCGTTCGCATGGAGCTAGCCCTCGAGGATGCGTACCAAGATGCGCTTCCCGACTACGTCACGACGACGAGGGGCATCCCCGAGCGGACGCTCCACGGTGGCGTGGGTGACCCCACGGGGGCGACCGCAGCCATGGGCAAGCAGTTCTTGGACGCCGCCGTACGGGGCATCGTGACGCTCATTCAATGACGCCCGGCCTTCGGTGCCTGCCGTTCGCAGACGCACGGGCCTAGTAGAGGTCGCGCCGGGTCACTTCCGCGGCGGCACCCCAGTCGAGCGTCGCGAGCGATGGGTCGGCCAGGGCGATCTCGAACACACGGCGCAGCGCCGCGCCGGTGGGGAGCACCAGACCTGTCTCGGCCGCGACCATCTCGGCCAGCCTGAGGTCCTTCATGCCCAGTGGCATAGCGAACCCCGGCGGGTCGTAGGCCTCGTTGACGATCTGCGACCCGTAGCCACGGTAGACGACTCCGTCGAACAGGGTGCTCGTCAGCAGTTCGTGGAATTGCGCGGGATCGACTCCCTGCCGCTCGGTCATCGCGATCGACTCCCCCAGCGTCTGGATCGTGTGGATGATATGGAAGTTCACCGCAATCTTGACCACGTTCGCCACCCGTGGCCGCTCACCCAGACGCCAGATCCGCGCGCCCAGGATCCCGAGGATCGGTTCGACGGCATCGAGATACTGGGTCGCGCCGGCCGCCAGGATGTTCAGCTGGCCGGCTGCGGCGACCGGAGGTCGACCCAGGACCGGCGCGGCGACATACCCGACTCCCGCCGCGGTGAAGCGGGCCTCGAGCCGATCGGCGGCGGCCGGGCTGATTGAGGCCATGTTCACATGGATGCCGCGAGCCCGGGCGAGCGCCGCGCCCTCGAGCACGGCATCCGCGGCATCGTCGTCGGCGAGCATCGAGATCGACAGGCCCACCTCCAGCGCGTCCGCGGGAGTCGCGGCCTCGACCGCCCCGACGGCGACGAGCGCATCGACCGCGTCAGCCGACCTGTTCCACACGTGCACCTCGTGGCCCGCGTCCACGAGTCGCCGCGCCATCACCGACCCCATGGTTCCGAGACCCAGAAACCCGATCCTCATCGCCACGACCCCGTCCCGTCTGCCGCGCTCTTCCGGCGGCCCTCCGATGCACTCACCAGACCGATATTAGGTAGTGGTCCTCAAGACAGCGGTCGCTCGTCCGAAATCCGGCTGCCGGACAGCACGTTCGACGGAAGTTCCAGGAGCGGGACGGTCAGCCAGACCAGGGCACCAAGGAGTTTGGGGGCGTCCTCCCACAGCGGCTGGCCGTGCACGGTCTGATCGACGACCACGGAGACGCCGAGAAGGACGAGGCCCAGGATGAAAGCCCGGCCACCGGACGACAGGTTCTGCACGCGGAATCGCGACAGGCCGTCCTGCGGCCGCGCGCCTGCAGCCGACCGAAAAGCGCCGAACAGAAGCACGACCCCAATGGCGGCATAGAGCAGTTCGAACCCCTCCTCCGGCAAGCCGAGCTCAGGTCCGACTCCGTCGTGGAGGAGGAGAGCATCGTCGAGCGCGAGAAGGATGTTCAGAACCGCGAATCCGAGCAGCCAGCGACGACGTGTGGGCCAGAGCACTGCGGCCAGCGCAGCCATGGAGGCGACTGAAGCCCACACCATCGTGTTCACCAGCGAAAGTCCTCCGGCCAGCAGCGGCAGCACGGCGCCGGCGTCGGCGGACAGTGCCATGAGGTCGCGGCTGTAGAAGCCGAAGGGCTGCTGATTCAACGCGGCCATCAGACTTGTGCCGGCCACCAGCAGCACACCGAGCAGCAGAGCCGCCKGGACAAGCGCCGTTCGAAAGCGATCATCTACCGACCGCTCGACCTGTGTCACGTGCTTTCCTCCTGATCCATCACGGAGCGTCAGCGTCCGGGCGGGCATTCGCTAACGGCCCCGGGGATGCGCGGCTGCGGCGGCCGACACGTTCCTGACCTCGCCCGTCGCGAGGATGTCATCGATGGCGTCCAGAGCACTGTCGAGGCTGTCGAAGAGATCCGTCACGGCACTCGAGCCACGCAACCAGACCACCTCAAACCTCTCGTCGCGCGACTCGACGAACGCGACAACGTGCAGAGGGTCTTCCTCAGGGATGCGCAGATCGCCCACCCGCCATGCCCCTTCCGTGACTGCGGTCACCTCAAAGTGGCCGTGCTCACTGCTCCACGTCGGACGCGCTGTTCGTTCTTCCGCACCTCGCGGTTGTTCGAGGCTTTCGACACCGTCTCTCATGTGCACTCGGCCCGTGTTGCTGAAGGACCCCTCCCTGAGTTCATCGTTGCTCAGCCCTGTCGCAAGAGGGATGGGGTTGACATCGCACATCGGTGATCACACACGATGGGGAGCGGCGGAGTAGACCTGTGCCCCGCCGTTCGTCAACCACCGCTGGCGCGGGCTCGATGCGCTTTCTGCGGGTCGGGCAATCGGCAATCGTTGCGACCCTGCCGGCGTTCGTCCTGCTGCTGATCCTGCCGCAACAAGGTGCAGCGTCACGAGTCGACGATCCGTCGTCGTGAGTGGCGGCTACGGACTCACCACCGATTGCGAACGTCTTCGGCCCAGCCCAGGATGCCCTCGAACACGATGACGGCGCCGTCCCGCGTAGTGAATGCGCCAGACCACCAACCGAAACACTGGTCGGTGCGCGACGAGACGATCCCGAGGTTCGTCCGAGTGACTTTGTCGTAGAACGGAACGAAGGTGAGGTCGAGGTTGGCGCCGCGGATTCGCCAGGGACGCAGGAAGTCCGAGGTGTCGTAGTCCCACCGCAGTTCTTCGCTGATCTTGTGGAGCCGGCCGTCGACGAACAGGGCGTTCTCGGTCGATCCGGTGCCGTCCGTCCACTGCCCGCCGAGCTGGACTCCGATCACCCGCCCATCGGAGACTCCCGACCCGGCACCCCAGTTCCAGCTCACGTCGTACGGCCACCGGCCGCGGCCGTGGTCGAGCACCGCCCACGACTCACCCGCCGGGACATCGTGCTCGACCCCGTCAACGGTGATCGTGCCGGATGCCGGGCGGGCGACATCCTTCACGGTGTATTGGAACCGTCGATCACTCCAGGGGACCACGACCCCCAGCGACTCATGGCCAGGAGGGCGAGCCGCGACGATGTCGACCGCTGCTCCCGGGATCTGCGCGCGCAGCCGGGTGCCCTCCGGCATCTCGTCGATGTCGATGGTCAGGTCCCGGGCACGCGCCCGCGCGGGGCCCTCCCCCAGGCTCGCCGGGAGAGTCGCGCTGCCGCTCAGGAAGCCGGTGACGCCACGGTGCACGGCTGTCTCGGTGGCGCGGTCGAACACCCAGACGTCATGTACGGCGGCGTAGTCGAGCGACGACACCGTGAGTGAGACGATGTGCGTCGGCGTCGTGACGTTCCAGTACTCCCACCGCTTGTTCCGGCCCCAGGAGTGGCGGCCGTCGATGCCCGAGGTGTCGAGCAGCGGCGCGCGCATCCATCCGACCGCGTCACGATTGAGGTGACCGTCGGAGCCGGTCAACGAAATTGGACTCGTGAGCTCGCGCTCGATCACGGCGTCTCCCCCTCGGCGGCCGCTGCGATGCGGGCGTTCATCTGGCGCACGACGTGCTCATCGACCTTCACCACTTTCCGGTCATAGGTGACGAGACCGTTCACCTCGTCCTCGACATCCGCGAGCTGGGTGTAGACGATGGCGCCGAGGCCACGACGCACCGCCGGCACGATCTCGTCGTCATGCAGACGCACGAATGCCGCCTCGAACTCTTCCGCGGTGCGGAACTTCTTGTAGCCGAAGGTGCGCACGCTCCAGGTATGGCCCGCAACGGGGAGGCTGTAGCCGCCGTATTCGGTCAGCGCGAGGACTCGCGCATCGCTTCGCCAGGAGCGCTTCATCCGGAAGCGGCGGAAGTAGACGTGCAGGCTGTGCAGGTCCCCGGCACCCTGGTCATGCCATCCGCTCGCGTGGTCGACGGGTCGCGTCGGATCGAGAGAGCGCACGGCGTCGGCGACGCGCAGGGCGTCGAACTGCCCCCAACCCTCGTTGAACGGCACCCACAGCCCGATGCTCGGCACGCTGCGGAGCAGCTCGATCATCGTCTCCAGTTCCGATTCGAACGACGCTCGGCCCGCGGCATCCGTCCTCCGGAATCTGCGGTGCTGCCGGTCATCGAGCACCAGCGGGGTGACGGCCGGGGCCGTGATCACCACAGGGTGATAGTCGCTGCCCCCGTTGACCGCGTCCTGCCACACGAGCATGCCGATGCGGTCGCAGTGGTGGTACCAGCGCAGCGGCTCGATCTTGATGTGCTTGCGAAGCATGTTGTAGCCGAGGCGCTTGGCGAGCTTGATGTCGTACTCCAGCGCGGCGTCGGCAGGAGCGGTGTACCCGCCGTCGGGCCAGTACCCCTGATCGAGCAGCCCGATCGGCAGGTACGGGGCGCCGTTGAGCAGCAGCCGAGGGGCGCCGCGCTCGTCCATTCCGACGCCGAAGGAGCGCATCCCGACGTAGCTGGTCACCCGATCCTCGGCCAGGGTCACCTCCACGTCGTACAGGAAGGGCGTCTCTGGCGACCACGTCCGCACCCCTTTACGCAGGGCGATGGGTGTCGGCACGCCGACGGTCACGATCGCCTCGGCGGCCGGCATCCCATCGGCCGTCATGACGACTCGGGCGGTCTCATCGCGAGCGGCGTGTGTGCTCTCCACCGTCACCACGACGGTCTCGGCATCGAGATCCGGGACGAGCACGAGGCGATCGACCGCGACCCGCGGCAGCACCTCGAGCCACACGGTCTGCCAGATTCCGGACTGCGGGGTGTACCAGATGCCGCCCCGCCTGCTCGCCTGCTTTCCGCGCGACAGCCATGACGTGTCGGTCACGTCGCGCACCGCGACGACGAGCTCGTGGTCGGCCCTGCCGTCCGCGAGAGCCGCCGTGATGTCGAGCGTGAAGGGCAGGTATCCGCCGGTGTGGCCGCCGACCTCGACGCCATCGACCGCGACCCGGCAGGACTGGTCCACGGCGCCGAAGTGCAGCAGGATGCGATCGTCAGGCGCGGGCTTTTCGGGGGTGGTGAACCGGCGGCGGTACCACAGCGTCTCGTCCGGAGCCGTCGCGCGCCCGACGCCCGACAGGGCGGTCTCCGGCGAGAAGGGCACCACGATGTCACGATCGAAGTGCGCGGGCTGCTCCCGCGGGTCGGCGACGGCAAGCGGGTCGGATGCCGCGAACGGCGTGAACGCGCACTCCCAGCGTCCGTTGAGGCTCTGCCACGAGGGCCGTGCCAACTGCGGCCGGGGGTATTCCGGCAGCGGCGCGTGGGCGTCGAGGTCCTCGCCCCAGGAGGTCAGGAGGGTCACGACGTGGGCCCCGTCGGCGCGGGGAGCCGCCGAAGCAGCATCACGGGAATGATGACGAAGGCGGCCACCGCCGCAGCTGCCAGGAAGATCCACGGGGTCGGGACCTGCTTGGTCACGCCGAGGTCTTCGAAGGTCTCGTTCGCCCCGACGATCACAGCGGCGCCGATGAACGGGCCGATCACCATGGGGATGAGAGTCGCGGCGATCATCCGCAGTCCCTGCACCATTCCGACGCGATCCGCCGGCGTCGCGTCGCGCACGGTCGCTGAGATCGCGGCGCCGGTGAGCATCATCCCGCCGATCATGACGGTGCCCGCGATGATGACGCCCAGCATGTCGCGAACGAAGAACATGGCCACCATGCCGGCGATCATGATGCCGACCATCGGCAGGATCGCGCGCACCTTGCCGACTCGGTCGATGACCCGGCCGCCGAGGACGCTCGCGACCGAGGCGAGGATCAGGACGCTCCCAAGAATGATCGCGTACCCGTCGATGCGCAGGTAGCGCTGAATGTAGATGATCAGGTAGGGGAGGAAGACCTGCGTGCTGATCCCGAAGATCGCGAGAGCGGCGAGAGTGACGTACAGGCGCGGGTTCGCCGCCATCGTGCTCGGCCGCAGCCCATACACGAGGGCAGGGAAGTAGCCGTCGGTGGTCACCCCGGCCCCCGGGACGTCCCGCACGAGGAACCATGCGATGACACCCACAACCGCCGTCGCACCGCCGACGATTCCGAAGAAGAGCGACCACTGACCGTCCTTCGTGAGGCCGTCCAGGGCGCCGAAGACGATCAGCATGGCGAGCAGCGGCATGATCGCGAGCACTCCGTCGACGCGGCCGCGGTTCGCGGGAACCGTCGATTCGGTGACCCACGCGTTGAACGCGCCGTCGCTGGCGCCGGATCCGAAGAACGACATGACGCAGTCGAGCACCACGATGGCGACGACAGCGAGACCCACCGCCTGTGCGGTCGCAGCGGCTCCCTCGGCGGGCTGGACGAGCCCGAACGCTGCTGTCGTGAGCCCCCAGAGGATGTAACCGACGGCGATGAACGGGCGACGGGTGCGCGCACGATCCGACGCGACGCCGATCAGCATCGTCGCGAGCGTCGCTGCGACAGCGGATGCCGCGACCAGCGTCGCTATGACGTGCGGGTTGTCGGTGATCGTGTCGTAGACGAACACGTTGAGATACATGTTCTCGACGGTCCACGCCACCTGACCGATGAGGCCGACGAGCACGATGGTGACCCACGTGCGCGCGCGCAGACGGGTCGGGGGACGCCCGGGCATCACGATGGCGGGCGAGGTCGAGGAGTGCATAGGGTCCTTGCTGGCACGGCGCTGTGCTGTGAATCGGCGAGTGGGGATGGAAACTCATTGTATATTGCCACGTGGCATGAAATTCGCGATCGAACCGTAAGAGGGGGTCCCCGTGGTCACACAGATGGACGTCGCCCGCAGAGCGGGGGTCAGCCGGCGAACCGTGTCGAACGTGGTGACCGACTTCCCCTACGTGAAAACCGAAGTGCGCGAGCGGGTTCAGCGCGCCATCGTTGAACTCGGCTACGTCCCCAATCGCGCAGCGCAACGACTGCGGACCGGACGCAGCGGAGTCATAGCGCTGCTCGTCCCTGAAGTCGGAGTGGGGTACTTCGGCGAGATAGGCAATCTCATCATCGAGGCGGCCGCCGCTCGCGGAGTCGGGACGATCGTCGCGCAGACCCGAGGATCCCGGACTCGCGAGCTTCAGGAGATCGAGCGTGTCCTCGCCCTGCAGCCAGATGGCCTCATCCTCAGCCCGCTCGGACTCACCGCAGAAGACCTCGAG
Organism: Microbacterium sp. P5_E9; assembly: GCF_054049175.1. NCBI lineage: Bacteria > Bacillati > Actinomycetota > Actinomycetes > Micrococcales > Microbacteriaceae > Microbacterium > Microbacterium sp. P5_E9. Next base: position 51,605 of record NZ_JBFUMV010000010.1, read on the forward strand.
TCGATTCAGACCCGCTGTCCTGTCTCCCTCATCGGGGAGCACTTCCTCGGCAGCGCCGATTCTGCCGTCGCGATCGACAACGTGAGTGCGGCCCGCGAACTCGTCTCGCACCTGCTGTCGCTCGGGCGTCGGAACATCGCCTTCCTGGGCATGACCGACGATGCCCCACGATTCATGAGCCTCCGCCACGACGGATACGTGGCCGCCCTCCAGGAATTCGGTGTCGAACCGGCGGGTGACATCCGCACTGACGCGTACGAGTTCATCGACGGGTTCACAAGTGGAACCCTTCTTGCTGAGCGGATTCGCGCGGGAGCGGAGATAGACGCTGTCTTCTGCGTCACCGATGAACTCGCGATCGGTGTGATCCGCGCCCTGCACGACGCGGGTCTGCACGTGCCCGGCGACGTGGCGGTCGCGGGGTTCGACGACATCGCAGAGGGTCGGTACTCGACGCCGCGCCTGACGACTGTCTCGCCCGACAAGGAGCAGATCGCGCGGCGTGCACTCGCGGTGCTGCTGGACGGACCCGCGCCAGCGAGTGCGATCGAGTATCGACTGAGCATTCGGGAGAGCAGTGCCGGGGTGGGCCTGAGCTAGGCGGCAAGGGGGCCGCCGAGGTGAACTGGAACTCAGCTCCGGGTTCCAGCTCCCTCCCCCTGTTCATGTCGGGTGTCGCGGGCGCCTATATCGTCAGCTGCGAACTTCGGCCCACGCGCGGTTCTTGAGCGATTCGTCGATAGCGTCGAGCACTCGCGCCGCGGAGACCGCTTCGTCGATACCGATGCGACTGGGCAGGTCGAACTCGACCATCTGCAGGAAGTAATCGAACTGCTGCGGAACGACACCCTCGAGGCGCCCGTCGAGTTCGGGGTCGAGCATGACGTTGGGCAGTTTGAAGTCGTCCAGTGTGTCTAGCGAAATCCCCTCAGCGGTCACATCGACCTTGACGTTGCCCTCGGTGCCATAGAGCTCGAACTGGGATGCCAGTCCACTGGGCGTGGACTCGGGCAGGACCCAGGAGATCTCGATGGTGCCGACGCACCCGTTCTCCAATTCAGCGAGGATGAGGGCGACATCGACGCCTTCAACGCCTGCTGCAGGAAGAACCTTGGCTGCGGTGGTGGCGGAAACCCGCACGATGGGGCTGCCGCTGATCCATTGCACCAGGTCGATGTCGTGGATGCCTTGGTACATGTAGATCGGTGACGCGCCTCCGTTGGCGAAGCCGACGCTGCGAGGCACGATGCGCGATGCGCGAAAGTGCACGGGGTCGCCAACACGTCCTGATGCGACGATCTGTGCCGCAGACCGGAAGCGGGGGTCGTGGCGTAGCACGTGTCCAACGAGCACCTTGGAGTTCGTCGCGCGCTCCGCTGCGGCCGCGATCGTGCGGGCCCCTTCCAGAGTGTCGGCGAGTGGCTTTTCGACGAGCACGTGAAGTCCAGCTTCGAGCGCGTCGACGGTCACGCCGACGTGGAGACGGTCGGGTACGGCGATGATGACGCCGTCGAGGTGTACTGCTTCGAGCGCATCCTTCAGGGATGGGAACCAGGGCGCGCCGTACTGTTCGGCGACGCGGCGGCCGCTGGCCTCGAATGGGTCGACAATGGCGGTGAGGTTGGCGCGGGGATTCTCGGAGACGATGCGGCAGTGAACCTGCCCCATTCGGCCGGCGCCGACGACGGCGATATTCGTGGCTGTGCCACTCATGCTTGTGCTCCCTTCGTGAGCGTGGGTACCGCGGTGAGGAAACGGCGGGTGAGCGCCATTGGTTCGGTAATAGATGTCCCGACGACGACCGCGAACGCGCCCGCTTCGAACGCGGCCGCCACCTCGGCGGGGGACTTGATGCGGCCTTCTGCGATGACTCGCGTGGATTTTTCGGCCAGCGCGCGGACCAGATCGATATCGGGTTCTCCACTGCGGTTCGGTGGGGAGGTGGTGTAGCCCGCCAGCGTAGTCCCGACCAGTTCGGCACCGAGCGACCGGGCGTGCAGACCGGCGTTGAGACTGTCGACGTCAGCCATTACGAGGATGCCGCGCTCACGGACGGCGGGCAGGAGAGTATCGACGCCCGGGGTTCCTGGTCGAGTTCGAAGTGTCGCGTCGAGTGCGACGATGTCGGCTCCGGCGTCTACAAGCGCTTGGGCAGCGTCAACGGTGGGGGTGATCCACTGAGCACCGTCGATGATCATCTTCTCAAGGCCGATGATCGGTACGCTCACCCGTTCGCGTACGGCCGTGACATGCGCGACGCTGTTGACGCGAACGGCGGCAGCGCCGGCAAGGGTGGCTGCTTCGGCAATTGCGGCGATGATGCCGGGGTCACGCAACGGCGATCCGTCGGGCGCTTGGCAAGACACGATGAGTCGTCCGCGTAGCGTCTCAAGGTCGATCATTCTGACTCCTCTATTGCGATGAGACCGGCAAATGCTGGTCGGATGTCGGGTTCTTCTGCGACCACGCGGGCTCCGTCGAGTGCGGCGTCTGAGCGCACGATGAACGGCGCTGGGTGCAGGCCAAGGTGATCAAGAGCGCGGTACACGGCGCTGACGAAAGTCTCCGAGCGGGTGAGCCCTCCGGTCAGCCCGATCGGACCGTCGTCGACTCGCGCGCTGCGGATGGTGAGGGCGAGCTGGTCAGCGGCTTCCTCGAGGATGCGCTGGGCGACTTCATCGCCATCCTCAGCTGCGCGCAGCACATCGGGCGCAAAACCGGCGACGTATCTAGGCGGCGGCGTGGAGCTCATCGCGTCGTGGTAAATGTCCTCGGGTGTTCCGAGGCGCATGCTGGCACGGGCAAGGGCGGTGAATTCTCCGCGACCTTCAATGGCGTCAAGTGCGGCTTGTAGGCCATGCTGACCGAGCCAGAATCCGCTGCCAAAGTCCCCGAGGAGGTAGCCACGGGCATCGATTCGGCGCGGCAAGCCCGAGCTGCCCACGCCGAGCGCTGCCACGCCGGTTCCGCAGATCGCAACGGTGCCTGGGTGCGGCCCGACGGTGCCGAGGAACGCCGTCACGGCGTCCGCCGCGACAACCGTCAGGCGCGGCTGAAGTCGCTTGTGGACCTCAGCGGCGAGCGCGGCAGGTGCAGGAGAACCCTCGACATATCCGGATAGGCCGATGCCGATCGCGTCGAATGATGCAGTGGAAGGAAGCTGATCTGCGATCCGTGCGGCGAGTGCCTGCACCTGAGCGTCCCCGGTCAGCGCGTTCACGCCGACTGGCGATTCGACCACGTCACCGTCTGCCACACGGAGCCGCAAGCCGGTCTGACCAATGTCGACTGCGAGCGTGCCTGTCACGAACGTCCCGTCGACTTCTGCGCGCTTCCGTCCGGGAGCAACGACGCGGTGTCGCTATCCATGAGCCATGTGACGTCGCCGTGGTCCCGGAGCACGCTTGCGGGGAGGGCCTCCGTTCGGGGACCGGCGAGGGTGGCGGACTGCACGGTTGGGTGGACCTCCGAGAAGGCCTTGCCGTGCGTCGTCGTGGCCGTCACTTGACGCCCCCGAATGACAGACCTCGGGCCATGTGCTTCCGGACGAGGATCGCGAAGATCACGATCGGCAGGGTGCCGATCACGCCGGCTGCTGTCAGGCGTGCCCAGTTCGTGCCGAAGAAGCTGAGGAACCCTGCGATCGTCACCGGCACGGTCTGACTGTCGCCGCTGGTGAGCACGAGCGCATAGAGAAATTCATTCCACGACTGGATGAGCGCGAGCACGAAGACAGCGAACGCCGCACCCCACACATTGGGCAGCACCGTCAGGAACAGCGTCCGCCACTCTCCGAGCCCGTCGATCAGTGCCGCCTCGCGGATTTCCCGAGGAAACGCGACGAGGAAGGACCGGAAGATGAGGACCGCCAGAAGGATGGCGTAGAAGGTGTGCACGATCGTGAGTCCGGCGGGATTGCCGGTAAGTCCGACGCTGAAGAAGGTGCGGTAGAACGGAGTCAGTGTCAAAACCGGCGGAACCGTGGTCAGCAGCAGAATCGCGAGCACGACACGTGCGGACCACGCCGACTCCGGCGGCCAGACCTGGGTGGTGAGGTAGGCCAGGGGAAGGCCGACCGCGATCCCCACGATGCTGCTGATGACGGCGACGGTGGTGCTGACGAGCATCGCCTGCCCCATTCCGCCGTCGACCCATGCGTTGACGTAGCTGTCGAAATGGGGAACGAAGAACCAGACAGGGACACGGCTGAACGCGTCCACGTCGCTCTTCAATGAGGTGCTGACAAGCCAGATGACAGGCAGGATGCACCAAAGAACGAAGATGTAGACGGCTGCGACGCGCAGCGTGTGCAGAGCGTTGCGGCGGGTTTTCATCGACGGCCCTTCCAGACGCGCAGACCCATGAGCCGGATGGCACTGGGGAAGAGAACGATCAGAACCACAAGGGAGACGATTACGCCGACAGTGGTGGAATAGCCGATGTCGAACGTCTCGAAGCCGAGGCGGTAGACGTAGTTGCTGATCGCGAGAGTGGACGTGCCTGGGCCGCCCTTCGTCATCGTGTTCACCAGAGCGAAGGTCTTCACTGCGTCGATGACTCGGAGCAGCACGACGATCGCAAGCACGGGGGCGAGCATCGGTATCGTGACGTTCCACAGCATCCGGAAGCCCCCGGCACCGTCAAGCTGTGCGGCTTCGAACGGGGCTGGGTCGAGCGACTCGAGGCCGGCGAGCACGATGATCACGACGAAAGGTGTGTTCTGCCAGACTTCGACGAGGATCACCGCGCCCAACGCTGTCGCAGGATCAGCGAGCCACGCGTGCGCGCCGATACCCACGGTGTCCAGGAACCAGTTGATGAACCCTGACGTGGGATCCATCAGCAGCCGCCACATGAGGCCTGCGACGACCGGGGTCAGCACCATCGGAATGAGGATCAGCGCTCGTAGGACCCCCTTGCCTGGGATGCGGCCGTGCAGGGCGAGGGCGATGGAGAGGCCCAGGACGAGTTCGATCCCGACTCCAGCGACGACATAGATGAGTGTCACGCGGATGGAGCCAAGGAGTGTGGCGTCGGTGAACGCGCGGGCGAAGTTGTCCAGGCCAACGAAGATGTCCGCGCTGCCGGGCCGCAGCAGGTTCTCTGCGTGCGTGACCAGGTTGATCCCCTGCACCACGATGATCACCAGCAGCGGGATGATGATGATCGCCGCAGGCAGGGCGAGACTCGCCTGTGCGAGGAGCGGGCGGAGGGAGCGCCGGCGGGGCGAACGCCGGAACGGGGGCTCGACGGTGCTTTCCGTGTCTAGACGTGTTGGCGTCGTGAGATTTGTCATCGTCTGAATCCGTTCCGGCGTTCTCGGCGGTCAGCCGCCCAGCTGGGCGGTGATGGCGTCCTGAGCCGCGTTCAACGCGTCCTCAGCGTTGGCCTCCCCTGCGAGGGTGCGGGAAAGTGCCTGGCCGACCTCGGTGATGATGGCGTTGGCGTCGGTTCCGGCGGGGAGATAGTTGACGTTGCCGGTTGCCAGCTGCGCGAGCATCGCGTCGCGGAAGGGACCATACTTCTCGGCGTACGCGTCGCCTTCCAGCACAGCGTTGTGAGTCACACCGATCGCTTCGGTCGTCTCGACCGCGTTGTTCTGGACCTCTTCGCTCGTGGCCCAGGCCATGAACTTGTACGCGGCTTCCTTGTTCTTGCTGAACGAGCTGAGGTACAGCGCGTGCACGTTGAGCGAGTTGTTGGTGTTGCCGCTGGTAGGCGGGTCGGAGATCGCGTAAGGGATGGGCGCGTAACCCACCTTGCCAGCGACGACGCTCGCCTCGGGGTCCTCGTTGAAGGGTCCGTTTGCGGTGGCGTCGATCGTCATCGCAGCGGTTCCCTGCGTGAATGCGATGCGATTCTGCTCCCAGTCGAAGTTGCCCACGCCTGAGGGTCCGTAGTTCTTGAGCAGGTCCGCCCAGAACTGCGCGGCCTCGACCGACGCGGGCGAGTTGACGGCCAGCTCGTCGCCGTCGTAGAAGTCGCCACCGAACGCGCGGAGGAAGCCGGCCCACGGGTAGACGCTCTGGATGCCGGGGGCGCCGCGCAGAGTGATTCCCGCGACGGATCCGCCGGATCCTTCTTGGATGGTCTTGGCGTCCGCCTCGAGCTCGTCCATCGTGGCGGGCGGGCCGTCGATGCCGTACTGCTCGAACAAGTCGGTCCGGTACATCAGCCACGTGCTCTCGCCGTAGACGGGGAGCCCGAAGGTGGCGCCATCGGCTTGCATGGGGGCGAGATAGGGCTGGTAGAAGTCGTCGAATGCGACGAAGTCTGAACCGTCTGATTCGTATTTGGCGAGGTCGTCGACGTAGCCGGACTCGAAGTACCCGGTGCCGTAGGTGTTGTCGGTGAACACGACGTCGTAGTCGCTGGACTTCTGACTGAAGTTCAGCAGGATCTTGGCAGCCTGGTCGCTGTAGGGCACCGTTTCGATGTTGACCTTGATGCCGGTCTGCTTTTCAAACTCGGGCAGAAGCGTCTTCCAGTTGTTGGTGTAGGAGATGTCCTCGGCCAGGACAGTGATGGTGGCGCCGTCACCCCCCGCGGAATCCGACGAACCGGAGCAGGCGGTCATGCCGGCAGTTGCGGTTGCAAGACCGACCAGACCGACGCCGATACGGACGGCGAGCCGTGGTGCACGAGAGCGGGCTGCGCTCATGAGAAATCCTCCGTTGGAAGTGGTGCATTCGGGATGGTTACCAATTACCATAGGGTTACTAAAGCACCCTAGGGTTATTGAGAACGTACACGGTCATCAGACAGATTGCAACAAGCCGCGGCGAAGTCCGTGATACTCATGAACTTGTTCGGCGCATGGAGGAGGGCAAGTGGCTACTGCGAAGTATGAGCTGGTCTTGAAGGACCTGTCGGCTCAGATTGCTGAGATGCGCCCCGGCGATCAGCTGCCGACTGAGCAGCAGCTCGCTGCAAGGTTCAGCGTCTCGACGATGACTGTTCGTCGGGCACTGCAAGCCCTGACGAACGCCAAGCGCATCGTTGGAATCCGGGGAAAGGGCACGTTTGTCGCTGAGCCAGCACTAACCAAGCGAATGACGCTCGCGTCCTTCACCGACTCGATGAGGGTCGCCGGCCGAACTGCCCGCGCAGAGGTCCTGTCCGCTGGCATCGCGCGCGCGGGAAGCGAGGTGGCCGCCGAGCTTGGAATCGACTCGGCAGATGCGGTGTACACAGTCGAAAGACTGCGATTCGGCGACGACACCGCGCTGTGCATCGATCGATCCCGCCTGCCAGCCGACCTCTTTCCCAATCTCCTCGGAAACGATCTCTCGGGCTCCCTGTACGAAATCCTCCGCCGTCGCTACGACGTCAATCTGGCCCGGGCCTCATCTCGGGTGTCCGCGGTACGCCCCACACCGCAGGAGGCCGACCTCTTGGGCATCACCACCGATCAGCCGTGCTTGCGAGTGATAGCGCGCGGCGGCACGGCTGGTGGCCGAATCGCCGAGGTCACCCGGTCGCTATATCGTGGCGACCTCTATGAACTGCTCATAGAACCCGAAGGACCCGACGTATGACGCAAGGACGGAACCCGCGCCGTGCGGAACATCTCGCCCGGATTGACAACCACTCGGTCAAGGCCACGTTCTCCACCACCAGTGCTCGATCTCGTTCCTGTTCGATCGTCATCGATCGAACAGCGTTTGGCGATCGCGGCGCCGAGGTGACCGCCCTACGGCCGACTTGCGAGTCTTAGGTTCTCCATTCCACCGTCGACCGCGAGGCTGGCGCCGGATGTCGACCCGGAGCGCGGGCTCGCCAGGTAGGCGACGGCATCCCCGATCTCATCCGCCGATACGAGCCGACCATGTGGTTGCCGTGCCTCGAGTGCCCTGCGCTCCGCTTCGGGGTCATCCGACCTGTCCAGAAGCCGGCCGACCCATGGAGTGTCCGCGGTGCCCGGGTTGACGCAGTTGACGCGGACTCCTTCGCGCAGGTGATCGGCGGCCATCGCTCGGGTGAGGGAGAGGACAGCTCCCTTTGAGGCGCTGTACACGGCTCGCTGTGGGAGTCCCGCGGTCGCGGCGATCGAGCAGATGTTCACAATCGACGCGTGGGAGGACGCCCGCAGGTGCGGAAGAGCCGCTCGGCTGAGCCGAACGATTCCCATCACGTTGATACCGAAGACGCGCAACCACTCCTCGTCCGGGTTGTCCTCCACGGTTCCTTGTGCACCTATACCGGCGTTGTTGATCAGGATGTCGATCCCGCCGAATTCGCTTGCCACCGCGTCGACGGCTGCGCGGACGGATGAGTCGTCGCCGACATCCGCGCGAACCGCGAACGTATCCGGGTTCGCGGAGTCGATGTCGAGGTCAAACACGGCGACGCGTGCACCCCCATCGAGCAGTCGGCTGGCGATCGCCGCTCCGATGCCCGAGGCTCCCCCAGTGACGATCGCGACGAGACTGTCGAACTCCTGTGTCATTGCTCGGCTCTCTCTGGCGGCCACTATGCCTGTCCGAATTGTTGGCGCTGGCGACCCAGTCCTTCGATCTCGATCTCGACCACGTCGCCTAGTTTCAGGTAGGGGAAGCGCCCGGATAGCGCGACGCCCTCCGGAGTTCCGGTCAGGATGACGTCCCCTGGCTCCAGAGCGAGGTGCTGGCTGAGGTGCCAGATGATCTCGTCGACCGAGAAGATCATGTCCGCGGTGGTGGAGTCCTGGCGAGGCTCGCCGTTGACCCAGCTGCGCAGCCGGAGGTTGCCGACATCCACCTCGTCCGGCGTCACGAGCCACGGTCCGAGCGGGCTGAACCCAGGCGCCGACTTGCCCTTGCTCCACTGCCCTCCGGAAGTTTCGATCTGGAAGGTGCGCTCGGACAGGTCGTTTGCCGCGAGGTAGCCGGCGATGTGCGCCGCGGAATCGGCCGGCGATTCGAGGTACAGAGCACGCTTGCCGATCACGACACCGAGCTCCACCTCCCAGTCCGTCTTCACGCTGCGCCGAGGGATGTCGACCGCATCATCGGGGCCGCCGAGCGTGTTCGGAGTCTTGAGGAAGAGCACCGGGCTCGACGGCGGGTTCGCACCCGACTCGGCGGCGTGTGCGGCGTAGTTCAGGCCGATGCACAGCACCGCGCTCGGCCGTGCGATCGGTGCGGCGATGCGCAGGGCTGCTGCGTCCACGATCTCGGGTAGTGCACCGCTCGCTGCGGCGGTTCGGATCTTGTCGATCGCGCCCTCGGCGATCGAGGTCGAGTCGAGGTCAGAAATTATGCCGCTTAGGTCGTATACCGCGGTGTCCGTGATGAGCGCGGGCCGTTCCGCCCCCCGTTCGCCGAGTCTTGCCAGTTTCATGCGTCGGGTCCTTCCAAGTGTTCGCGGACGGACCCGCTGAGGTCCCACAGCAACCGGCCGAGTGGGCGCTGCGGCTCGGGTGAGGCGCCTTCGATCAGGAACGGCGCCACCTGTGCGAGCCACCACGGGCTGGTCGGGTCGACGTCCAGGATCTTCTCCATGCGTTCTCGGTTCTCGACGTGAACGCAGTGGGTGAGCACGTCGTCGCGGAGGTAGATCTGCCAGCCGGTGATGCCGGCCGCGCGCAGCGACTCGTCGACACGGCGTGGCACCGCGTGATGGAGGCGCTCATAGTCCTCCGCCGCCCCGGGTTTCAGTTTCGTGCACGACTCGTAGTAGTCGGTTGTGGTCATGAGGTCTCCCGCAGGTGTTGGAGCATGGATGCCGCCCGTTGACGACTCTGGAAGAGTTCGGCGTTGCGAGCGACCTGGTCCGCGGACTCGGCGCCGACGACCACGGACGCGACCGCCACGGGAGCGGCGGCGAATGCGAGTGCGGCCTGCGGGAGCGTCGTGTCGAACAGTCCCGCCGCGACAGCCAGCTCTCTCGCCCGGGCCAGCTGTTCATGGGGAACAGCCTGGTATTCATAGTGGCTGTCTCGTCGTGGCTCATCGGCCGCCAGAAGACCACTGTTGAACACACCCACGTTGATCACCGAAATGCCGTTCGCGTCGCAGAGCGGCAGCAGTCGCTCTGCGGCGGGGTGCTCGAGGAGCGTGTAGCGACCCGCGACCATGAGCGCATCGACGCACCCGGTCTCGGCGAACGCGACCAGGGCTTCGATGGATCCGGATCCGACGCCGATCGCACCGACCTCACCGTTGTCTCGCAGCGCCTCGAGGGCGGGGAGCGCCTCGTTCAGGGCCCAGTCGAGGTGCTCTTGCGGGTCGTGGATGAGCACAAGGTCAATGTGGGTGGTGCCCAGGCGGTACAGGCTCGTGTCAAGCGAAGCCCTGACGCCCTCTGCGCTGAAGTCCCACCGAAAGTGGGGCTCGGCTTCTCGGTCGGTGAGGATGCGGCCAACCTTGGAGCTGAGGGTGTACTCGGAGCGTGGGTATGTGCGCAGGGCGTCGCCCAGACGCCGCTCGGCGAGGCCGAACCCGTAGAGCGGAGCGGTGTCGAAGTACCGGATGCCCTCGCTCCAGGCGGTGTCGACGATGTCGACGCAGTCTTGGGCGGTCAGTGGGCGGTACAGGTCACCGAGTTGGGCGGTGCCGAGCCCCATCTCCGACACCTGCACACCCGATGCGCCAAGCCGGTTACTCTGCACGGCCGAAACTCCCGTGTCCGAGCGTCAGGCGATCGGGTCCGAATGCCGCGAGCGCGCCGTCGACGATGCCAGAGCTCGGGACGCTCACCGTCACGTTGCGGCCTGCTGCAAGCGCCACTCTTCGTACTCGACGCGGGAATTGCTGGAGAGCGGGTAGTAGTCCGAGAGCCGAGCGCCCTGGTCGAGGCGGAGCCGGCTGAACTCTTCCCAGTTCTCGTGATCCTCGGCGGACTGCACGAGTTCGAGGGCCTTGCCGGAGGGGACGATGACGGCTCCGTCGTCGTCGGCGACGACGACATCACCGGGAAGGCAGAGCACGCCGCCGGCGGCGATGGGCACGTCGTACGCCCAGGGGAACAGATCGGTCTGCGACGCGTAGTGCGGTGTGGTGCCGGTGCACCAGATGGGGACGCCGAGTTCTCGCACTCGGGCGGCGTCGCGAATGCGTCCGTCGACGACGATGCCGGCTCCGCCGCGCTTCTTGAAGTAGCGCACCAGCATGTCGCCGAAGCATCCGGTGAAGGCGCTGCCGAAGGCCTGCACGACGAGCACGTCACCGGGCTGGATGGTCTCGAGCACAGCCCAGAGGGCGGTGTTGCGCTCGACGTACTCCTGGCTGACGCCGCTCGCCACATCCTCGCGTTGCGGCATGAACTGCAGAGTCACCGCGGAGCCGACGATCTTGTGCCCGCTCTCCAGCGGGGTGGGACCGTCGACGTAGGTGCGACTGATGCCCAATCCATTGAGTTTCGCGCAGGCTGTCGCTGCGCTGACGGCGTCCATGCGACGCAGCAGGTCGGGGTCGGCGCGGTCGAACGTGCCGCCTCGAACAGGGAGGTCCCAGACACCCGTGATCAGCGGCTGCGTCGCCGACTCGGTGGCAATGGTGTGGCTCATGTGCGGTCCTGATCTCGTCGTGTGCGAATGAGGTGTGCGCGGGAGTGAAGGCCCTGCGGGTGATGTCCGTGATCGCGTCGGTATTCGCGATCGGTCGCGCCTTAAACCAGCAGGCCGGCCGGCTCGGGGACCTGTTCCCAGGCCTCCTCGAACCCGATGCCGGGGAAGGTCAGCGCGTGGACATTTCCGTACGCGTCGACCTCGTCCGGCCGCACGACGGTGCTGGAGGCGATGAGCGACTCGAAGTAAGTCGTGTTGCTGATCGCCATGCAGAGATGCTTCGCCGCCTCGCCACCACCGTGCACTTCCGCCCGCAGGAGGAACGAATCGGCGAGATGTGCGGTGCGCATGGCTCCCGTGATGCCGCCGCGCAGTCCCGAGCTCGTGCGGACCACCGAGGCGCCGCCGGCGACGATGAAGTCCGCAGTCTTCATGTGGACGCCCTCGGCGACCTCGCAGACCATCAGTGGCACATCGACGCGTTCGCTGAGTCGGCGGTAGGCGTCGACGCTGAACTCTTTCATCGGCTCCTCGTACCAGAGGTAATCCGCCTCCGAGAGGGCACGGCCGAGGTAGGTCGCATCGAGGAGGTCGAATCCGGCGGACCCGTCGTACATCAGCGGTACTCCGTCGCCGACATGCTCGCGAAGCGCGAGGCACAGCTGTGCGTCCCGTCGGGCGTCGCCCCAGGCGTGCAGCTTGATCGCGGTGTACCCAAGCTCGAGGCACTGGTCCGCGACGTCGAGGTATTCCTCGATGCTGCCGAACGTGACGGTCGACGCGTACGCAGGGATCGAAGAGCGGTACGACCCGAGGAGCTGGTGCACCGGGAGCCCGGCGGCCTTACCGGCGATGTCCCACAAGGCGACGTCGATCATCCCGTGGATGAACACGGGGAACCGCTCAATCCGGTCGAGTTCCCAGACCCGGTGCCAGAGATACTCCCGGGCGAGCGGATCCTGGCCGATGAGCTCCGCCCTGAGGCGGCGGTCGACGATGTCTTTGAGGATCAATCCTCGCGGTGCGAAGTTGAGTCCGGTGATCCCGGCATCCGTGCGAATCGCCAGCCAGGCTCCTTCGCCGGCGGGCTCCGACCCGGGAAGGCCGTCCCGCCACACGAAGGCGGGTGACGCGGCAGGAGTGAGGATCGGGATCACATCGACGGCGATGATCTTCATTGGTCCAACTTTCGATCGGCGCCGGCGAGTCGCGGCACGGACAGGGGCGTAGGAGATGGGACGAGCGGAGAGATGGTACGGCTCAGCCCTTGGATGAGCCATCGAGGATCCCTCGGACGAGGAATCGCTGGAAGAAGATGAACAGCAGCGCGATGGGGACGACGACGACCAGACCCGCCATGGCGGCTTCGGGGTAGGTGATCGGCAGGAAGTTGCCCCCCGAGCTCGGCCTCAATGCCGAGCTCCCCGAGATAAGGGTGCCCAAGCCGACCGGCAGGTTGAACATGCTCGCGTCGGTGAGCATCACATACGGCAAGAAGTAGTTGTTCCAGTTCGCGATGAAGGCGAAGAAGACGAGCATGCCGACGACCGGCTTCGCCAAGGGCAGCGCGATGCGGAAGAAGACACCGAGCTCCGAGCATCCATCGATTCGGCCGGCCTCCAGCAGCTCCGGGGGCAGCGACGTCGAGAAGTAGACGAAAGCCAGGTAGACCCCGAACGGGAAGAACGCCGCAGGCAGAATCACCGACCAGATGGTGTTCACGAGGTGAAGCGCGTTGATCTCCATGAAGAGCGGAAGCACCATCGCGGCCGCGGGGACCACCATCGCGAACAGCGTGGCCAGGAGGATCAGCTTTCGTCCGGCGAAGCGCATCGTGGCGAGGGCGTACGCCGCTGGAAGCGCAATTGCGACGGTGATGATCAAGGGCACGACTGCGTAGATGACGGAGTTGGCGATCCACAGGAAGATCGCCCCGTTGTCGTAGGCGGCGAGGTGCTGCCACGACTCGACGTACCGTGTCAGGGTTCCCCAGCCGAGCGGCGCGGCGATCAGCGCAGCATCGTCCTTGCTGGGCGCGAGGACGAGCCAGATCAGCGGGACGAGGCAGAACACCGCGAATCCCCAGAGGATGACCCATCGCAGCGCGGCACCCGGCGTGAGGCGCATTCTGCCCCGAGATCTGCCAGATACGTTTCGCGTCGGCGGTGCCGGATTGTTCGTCACGGTGGGCTGCTCCTCGGTGAGGGTGAGACGTGACATCAGGAGTCGACCTCCGTCTGGAAGAAGTTCGTGCGGAAGATGAGGATCACCGCGGCGACCATCGCGAACACGAGCAGCACGACGGAGACCGCGGCCGACATCCCGAAGTCGCCCTGCTGGAACGCGAATGCGTACCCGAGTTGGTTGAGAGACCACCAGGACGACCCGGCTTGGGTGATCGCGTAGAACAGCTGCGGTTCGACGAAGACCTGAAGTGCGGCGGCGAAGGAGAGGATCACCATGTAGGCGACGTACTTTCCGATCAGCGGCAGCTTGATCGAGATCGCTGTGCGGAAGGCCCCGGCTCCGTCGATGCGCGCGGCCTCGAGCACGTCCTGTGAGACGGATTGAAGAGCGCCGTACATGATCACGATCCATTGGCCCACGCCGGTGGCGAACGCGACGATCGCGAAGATCACCGCGAGGTTGGATGTGGTGAAAACCTGATTGTTGTGCTCGAAGCCCATGGCATGCAGGGCGGGCGCCCAGGGGCTGAGCTCGGGGCTGAGCATGAAGTACCAGAGCATGACCGCGGCCGAACCGGTCACCGCGCCAGGGAGGAAGTAGATCAGTCGCAGAGGTCCACCGGACCGGCTCACGCGATGATGCAGGAGGAGGGCGAGCATCAGTGTTCCCAGCACCATGACCGGGATCCAGATCGCCATGAAGGTGAGGACGTTGACGGCCGCCGGCAGGAAGCGGAAATCCTGGAAGACCGTGAAGTAATTGGCGAGGCTGATCTGCCCCGGGGCCATCACCGGCCGGAGCGACTGAACGAGCGCCCACACGGCCGGAACGATCCCAAAGGCCAGCAGGAAGACGACGTACGGTGCGGAGAAGGCCCAGCCCCTCACGTTGCGCCTTGTCGCGCTCGCGGTCCTTTGCATCAGCCTGGCCTTTCTGGAGTTCCCGGAGGGTGGTGGTGGGAAGGGCGCCGCAGCGCCCTCCCCACCTGGTCGAGCTACTTCGAGGAGACCGCGTAGCCCGCTGTGGCGGCAAGACTCGCGAGCTGGCTCTGCAGGGCCGGCATCGCCGAACTCATCGACTCGCCTGCGGAGACCGCTGCGGCGACGGTGTTCGTGAATGCGGCGTTGGCGTCGTAGCGAGTCACTGCGGTGGCGGGATTGATCTTGGAGGCCTGGTCCACGAGGACCGCAGACGGGTCTTCGGCGTAGAACGGATCCGACGAGATCTTCTCGAGCCACGCCTCAGCGGCCGGCTTGTACGCCGGGAACGCCGGCGAACTGGTCTGGTAGCCGGCGTCGGTCGCGGCGAACTGCGCGACCTCGACGGCCCGCTTCAGGTTGGCGGAGTGCTGCGAGACGACGTAGATGCCGCCACCCTGCGCGCCGGACCAATTCGTGTCCTCGCCATCCCACAGCGGCATCGGCGCTGCGGCCAGCGCTCCCGCCGGATAGTGGAAGCCCGTCTCAGGCTTGAACATGTACTCGCCGAACCACGAAGCGGCGGGCAGCATCAGCAGCTTGCCGTCCTGCGCTTCCTTGGCGAAGCCGGGATCGAACGGGCCGAGGCGGCTGACGGAGCCGTTCTCCAGCATCGGGTCGAGCATCGAGGTGACCCGAGTGCACTTCTCATCCTCGGTGTTGATGACGACCTCGGTGCTGCTCTTCACCGTCTGCAGCGGGCATCCGCTCGACCAGAGGTATTCGTAGAACAGCGTCGAGCTGGCCGCACCGATCAGGTAGCCGGGGTGCTCGGCCGCGACCTTCTCACCCAGTTCCTGGTACTCGTCCCACGTCGTGGGCAGGCTGTACCCGAACTCCTCGAGCAGCGGCTTGTTGTACCAGAGCACGTCCTGCGCCAGGTCGTTCTGCAGGCAGTAGAGGTGACCATCGATCTTGCAGAGCGAGTTCTCGGTGGCGAAGTCCTTCTGCACGTCTGCCGGGACGAGGTCGTCCAGGTTCTGCGTGAAGTTGAACAGCGGGCTCTGCAGCGAGGCGACGTCGTTGGGCTGCGGGTCGAACAGCACGTCCGGCCAGCCCGAACCGACCTGGTTCGCGAGCTGGATCTTGCTGAGGTAGGTGGACGGGTCGATCGCCTCGAACTTGAGCTTCACGTCCGGATTCGCCTTCTGGTACGCCTCGAAGGCGGGCTGGCGCGTCGCGTCACCCCACACGAGGATCTCGGCATTGGGGTCCTGCGTCGGCTCGTTGGAAGCGGACGTGCCGGCGCATCCGGCCAGGGCTGCTGCTGTCAGCGCGATGGCAACGGGCACGCTGGCCCGCCGGGCCCAGAGGGACTTCTGATGAGAGTTCATCGATTCTCCGTTGAATTTGATTGGTCGGGGCTGCAAGAGCCTCATGTACGTTACTTGAAGTTCTTGACTGGAAACTTCGTACACGATTCAGCTATCGTGAGCGTGACGCGGTGCGGAGTCAACCCAGAACGCCCGACCAACACAGTTCAGACGCGAAATCGACGAAATCGTGTTTTACGGAGGAGTGAAGTGGCGATAGATCTGACCGGCGATCAGTCGGACACGGAGACGGGATCGGTCGAGTTGCGCCTGCCACCGCGGAGCCTCCTCGCGGACGACGTCTACGAGACTCTTCGAGACAACCTGCGTGCCGGCAGGATCCCGGCCGGCACGCGCATGAATCTCGATCAACTCGCTCGCGAGTTGCACGTCTCGAACACGCCGGTGCGGCAGGCGCTCGCGAGACTCGAAGCCGACGGACTGGTGACCAAGGAGCCGTATCGCGGCTTCACCGCGTCCGCGCTGCTCGACTCGCAGACAACCTCGGACGTGTACGAGTTCCGCCTCATCCTCGAACCCGCGCTCGCCGCACGTGCGGCGGCGATCGCTGTCGAGCCTGGCGCCGACATCTCCGAGCTCGCACAGATCTGCGACGCCGAAGTCATCGCGCGATTGATCGCCGACGGCGATGACGAGCAGCTCGGCGTGCGGGACTACCTGTTCCACGTCGCGGTCGCCAAACTGGCGGGAAACAAGATCGCCGCGGAGTCCTTGACGCATGCGATGGCGCGTGTGCCCGGCTACACCGCCCGAGACAGACTTCCCGCGATGGCAGAAGCGTGGCACGAACACCAGGTCATCGGTGCCGCGGTTTTGGCGGGTGACGCGCAGGCGGCAGCCACAGGCATGCGCGATCACCTCCGCGGCGCCTACAACCGTATGCGGGCTCTGGTCTGAGCGCCGCCCGGCGCATGTCCCGCCCGATTGTGTCCCGGTCACGGCAAGGCGGCCCGACCAAAGAACCGCATCACGGAGAACAAACGGAGTCTGACGTGCACCTCTACCCGGCCGACCACCCTGCCCTCGACATCCGGGGTGCGCTTTTTCTGGAACCCGTCGAAGGTGGAGGACTGCGCCCGCATCGTTTGCCCGAGACGTCGCTGACTTGGATCCATAGTGCCGGGATGCGGCTCATGGTCGATACTGCGGCCGGTGTTCGCGTGCACTTCACGACGCGCGCGAGTCGCATTGAGATCCTCGCCGCCGTGCATCCCGTTGACTACCAGGATCTCGTCGTCCTCTCGGCATCCGTCGACCTTGTCGTGAATGGGGAGCTACGACGTTCCGAGCAGGTGATCGGCGGCGCAGCCACGTTCGACCATGTCAACGACCGCGTCGAGGTCAACACCGGACCGCCAGTCGTTGTCGTGTTCGATGGCCTTGGATCGGACGACAAGTCGGTCGAGCTGTGGTTGCCGCACTCCGCTGTGACGGAGCTGTTCGAAATCTCCGCGGACCAACCGATCCGACCTGCGGATGCGTCGGACCGACCCCGCTGGGTGGTCTACGGATCCTCCATCACAAACTGCATGGAGGTGACTCGTCCCACGAGCACGTGGCCCGCAATCGCGGCTCGCACTCTCGGCTACGACCTTATCGACCTGGGGTTCTCCGGCAATGCTGTGCTAGATCCCTTCGTCGCCCGCGCGATCCGCGACACCAAGGCGGAACTGATCACCCTCAAAGTTGGCATCAACATCGTCGGTGGGGAACTGATGCGGGAGCGGGTGTTCATCCCCGCCATGCATGGTTTCCTCGACACGATTCGGGACGGGCACCCGGAAACTCCCATTCAGGTGATCTCGCCCATCGCCTGCGCCCAGTTCGAGTCAACTCCCGGGCCGAGAGGAGTTGACACGGCGAGTGACGAGGCCTCCTCACTCGCGCCCGAGCCGTACCCGGCGGGTTCCCTGACGCTGGCACGGATCAGATCGATCCTGCGCGAGATCGTCGAGATTCGCGCCGCGAGGGGTGAGCGCGTCGCCTATCTCGACGGTCGTGATCTGTTCAGCGATGCAGACATCCGGGATGGACACCTCCGGGATGGAATTCACCCCGACGAAACTGGTTACCGCCTGATCGGTGAACGCTACGCGCAACTGCCCGCTCACGCCCTGGCCCGTGCATGACCGGCTCGGTCCTGCTGTCGACATCGGCAAGACGCTCTTCCGACGGTAAGACGCAACCACCGGCGGAGCGGCCCAGCCAGGGACGGTAGACGCGCCGACCGCCCACGGTGGGGCGCCATCAAACGGCACTCGGTCGTGCCTGCCAACGACGGCATGATCCAACCTCGCGGAATTCCGCAGCTCTTGGCGAAGAATCTGTTCGATCAGAGGTGCACCCGCTGCGTGGGAGTGGCCTCGCGAGAGGCTGTTCCGCGGTCAAATGCAGCCACTGGTGTTGCCAGGAACACCTGGTCCAATGGAAAAATCCCTGATAATCAGGGATTCTTCTGGCGGTGACGGTGGGATTTAAACTCATACTCGGTCAGATCACCACGGCTGCACCCGACTGCATTCCGTCTCGAAACCGCGACTTTCCGGGGGAGCGAGTTCTCCACGTCTACCTTCGTCTACCGCAATTGCGGTTCATTCTTTCTCACGCGCTTTCTCACCGGTCGACCCGACCGCGACCGGGCCGAGATTCTCGTTCTAGCCTCGGCACGACGCCGAGGCTCACCGGTTGGCTGTTCAAGTCTCTCTGCCTGGGGCGGGTCGGCCCTGTGACGCGGCTGATCACGGGGCCAGGTCGGCTAGTAGGCGAAGACGCCTGACGTTCCGTTAACGCATCGGTTGACTGCGGCTGCTCGAGAAGCTCTGGAGAGCTCCTGACGGGTGGGAGGATCTGCGCCGGGTCGTTGAACGGTGATCGCGGCCGCGGCAGCAGCGTGGCAGCCCATCTTGTATAGGGAGTCTTCGTCGAGCGTTGCCAGGAGCGCGGGGTCTCGAAGGGCTGCATCGATGAGTCCTGCGGAGAAGGTGTCCCCCGCGCCGACGGTATCCCGCACGGTGACGGTAGGAGCGGGAATGTGCACGCGGGCGTTGACTGATGCGAGCTGCGCGCCGGTGGCCCCGGTCGTGATGGCGACCATTCTCGCGCCGCACTCCAGGAGCTGATCCGCGACCGCGTCCAGCGGCCATTCGGGGTACAGCCATGCGGCGTCCTCATCGCTCAGCTTGACGATGTCCGACTTTCCGGCGATCGACTCGACGCGGTCGATCGCGGTCAGCCTGTCCCCGGTCAGGGCGGGGCGAATGTTCGGGTCGAACGAGATGATCGCGTTCCCGGCGACGTGTTCGACCAGGCGATGGACGGTGTCCGCGCCGGGCAGGAGGAACGCCGCGATCGAGCCGATGTGCACCACTCTCTCGGTGATCGGTTCGGAGGTGAGGTCGAGCGCCCAGGTGATGTCGAAGTCGTACGTCGCGGCCCCGTCGTCGTGGATGGTCGCCTGGGCGGTCGAGGTGCGGTCCAGCGTCCAGGAGCGCGGGTCGACGACAACCCCCGAATCGGTGAGGTGCCGCTCGATCCGCTCGCCGCGGGCATCGCGTCCCAGCGCCGTCAGCAGCCGCACCGGGTTGCCGAGCCGACCGAGCGCGAGCGCGACATTGGCCGGCGATCCGCCGACATGCTCCTCCACATGCCCACGTTCGGCATGCGCGACGATGTCGATGAGCGCCTCACCGATGACCAGGACTCCGTCACGTGGGCGAGTGATCGCGTCCATGTGGCTATCTGCTGAGGGCATGACCGGCGGTCTCCGAGTTGCTGCCCCGCACGGTCAGGGTGGTGCCGTTCGGGGCGATGGGAGCGGCGAACAGTCCCGCGGCGCTGGCGATCTCCAGCACCGGACCGTCGAGGATGATCCGGACGTCGCCGGTGTACGGGAATGTCCATGCCTTGTCGCCGACGGCGACGGTCAGTTGATCGTTCTCGCGGGTCACGGCGACCACGGTCTGACCGCCGGATTCGACCGACATCCCGGCGTCATCCGGGGTCCAGGTGATCTCCGCGGCGAGCCCGTCGAAATGGCCGGTGGGGGTGCCGGTCCGGTACTTGTCCAGGTTGGGGTGCGGGCTGGCGATGAGGGTGTCGCCGTCGAGGGTGAGCACGTACGGGACGCTGTGTGCGCTGGCCCAGCCGGCCGATTCGTCGGAGATCCCGCGTATCCAGAAGCTCAGGCATGCCCGCCCTTCGGCGTCCCGGAACAGGGAGGGCGCGTAGTAGCTGTCGCCGTAGGTGAGCCGGCCCCAGTGGGTCGCGGTGAACGTGCCGTCCGCATAGGTGCCGACGGCGTAACCCGCGTAGTGCAGCACGTCGTCGTCCCACACGGAAGAGACCATCACGGCCCGCCCGTCGATGTCGAAGATCTGCGGGCATTCCCACAGCGTGCCCATCCACACATCTGCGGTCTCGGACGTCGAGCGGGACAACGCCACACCCTCGTACTCCCAGGTGGTCAAGTCGTCGGATCGGTAGCTGAGGGCCATCGCGGTGCCCTCCCGGTCCCCCGCGCCGACGAACATCCGCCAGCCGTCCGGGTCCTCACGCAGGAACGGGTCCCGATACGCGATCAGGTCCAGGTCGGTGGGCGCGTCGACGACGAACGGGCCTTTCGTCCACGACATCCACTCGTCGTCATCGGGAGTCGCCACCCGGATGCGACCGATGCCGATGTTCGGCTCGGACGTCGAGGTGTAGAAGATCCGGGCGTACCCGTCATCGCCAGTCACCAGCGACCCGGTCCAGATCCCGCCGTCCCCGTCGCCCGGCGCGATCGCGACTGGCAGTTCGTGCAGGGAGAGCAGGTCGGCACCGCGTGCGTGTCCCCAGTGGCAGTTCGGCGCCCAGTCCGTGCGGTCGGGAACGTACTGGAAGAACGCGTGGTACTCCCCGTTTCGGTAGGTGATGCCGTGCGGATCGTTGATCCACCCGGATGCCGCGGTGAAGTGAAACTCAGGTCGCATGCTCACGCCTCCTCAGCGCGGTCGTACTCGGTGTCGTCGGCCCGGTCTGGCCCGGCGTGGGGATAGGACGGAGAAGTCTGAGTCGCGAGACTGCGGTTGCGCAGACCCCTCCGCATTCTGTGCAGCGTTTGCCGCAGAGGTCGTGAGGCAGGTGTCGGAAGGTCCGAGCGGTGCGTTCCTCAGCCTCTCGAGTCGATGTCGCTGCAGTCCGTTCGGTTGCGTGCCCTCACCAACTGGACGCGGAGTCTGCTTCCCCCTGGACGATCGTGTCGAGCATGGCCCTCAAATTGACTCCCTCCGAACGGGCGGGCACGCGATCAGATAGACACTGCCCTCCGTGCCTGGTTCCCGATCGAGGAGCACCCGGACGGCGGCAGCACCCAACTCGTAGTGCGGCAGCGCAACGGTGGACAACGGCGGGCGCAGATGGGCCGCAATGACGTCCTGATTGTCGAAGCCCATGACGGCGATGTCATCGGGGATCCGCAGCCCCTGCTCACGGAGGCCGTCGTAGAGGCCCATGGCCACCCGGTCGTTGTGACAGAACACCGCGGTCGCCTCCGAGGCGACGATCTGGGATGTCGCCGCGTACCCGCCTTCCTGGTTCGGCGCAGCGGGAAACACGAGTGACTCATCGAAGGCGATGCCCGCTGAATGGAGCGCCGCGCGATAGCCGGCAAGGCGTCCGGTCTGCGCGGGCGAGGGCGTCGTCGTGTTGATCAGCGCGATTCGGCGATGCCCCGCGGCGAGCAACTCTTCGGTGGCGGCGCGTCCCCCCTGCTCCTCGTCCGGCACAACGGCCGGCAATCCGGAGCCTGGCGCGAAGCAGTCGACCAGAACGGTATCCGTATCCCTCAGAACGTCGGGGACGACGATCTCGTGGTGGTACCAGCTGGAGTACAGCACACCCTGGACCTGATGCTCGAGCATCATCACGATCGCGTCGTCCTCCGCCGCGCGGTTGCCGCCCGCGTCGACGACGAGCAGGACATAACCGTGCTTACGAGCCTCGTCCTGCGCGCCGCGAATGATCTGACCGGCGAACGGTGTCGTTGCGATCGCATCCGATACGAAGCCGATAAAGGGCGCGGTGCCCTGCGAGAGCGTCTTGGCCAGAGCGTTGGGCCGGTAGCCGAGCGCGATGACCGACTCCTGCACACGCCGACGAGCGTCGTCGCCGATGCGTGCGCCCTCCTTGTCGTTGACGACGTGCGAAACGGTCGCAATCGACACCCCGGCGGCCTTGGCGACATCGCGCATCGTTACCGCCGACCCGTTCTTGCCGCGCTCGCCCGACTTCATCCCTTCGTCGCTCCACTCTCGAGTCCGTAGATCATGGCCTTGTTCAGGACGAGGAATACCAGCAGCAGCGGCGTCACCGTGACGCACACCGCCGCGAACGTCGCTGTCCAGTCAGTGTTGCCCATCGCTCCGATGTAGTTCTGCAGGCCGAGCGGAATCGTCTTCAAACCGTCCGAGAGGACGAAGGTGTTCGCGAAGATGAAATCGTTCCAAATGAAGATGCTGTTCACGAGCACGACGGTGATGATGGTGTTCACTGAGAGCGGCAGCGTGATGGTCGCGAAGATCCGATACGGACCCGCGCCATCGATGGACGCCGCCTCGTACATCTCCCTGGGTATGTACTTGTAGAAGGACGAGAACAGGTACACCGCCATCGGCAGTGAGAAGGCGGCGAGGGGAATGATCATCGACAGGTGCGTGTCGAGCAGTCCCACCTGCGAATAGTCGATGAACAAGGGCACGAGGGCGATCTGCACCGGCACGATGATGCCCAGTAGGAGCAGCAGTTTCACGAATCCGCTGAACCGGAATCCGAGCACCTCGAAGGCGAACGCGGCCATCATGCCCGCGATCACGATGAGTGCGCTCGCTCCGAGCGTGACGATGAGGCTGTTGAGGATGTTCAGCGGCAGGTTGCCTGTTCCGAACGCACGAATGTAGTTGTCGAGGGTGAACGAGTGTGGCAGCGCGAACGGGTTGCCTGCGGCGAAGTCCGGCGCTGTTCTGAAGCTGGTGAGGAACAGCCAGGCGAGCGGATAGACCTGCACGATGACGATGAGCACGATCGTGATCGTCAGCAGCGTGCGCTGGGCACGCAGTCGCGGCGACTGCGAGGTCTTGCGGCGCGGAGGCGGTGCGGGCGACGTCCTCCGCCCCGCAGCAGGGGTTGGTGCGGCGAGCACGGGAGCGGTCATGAGTCGTCCTTTCTGCGCAGGAGCAAGAAGATGATGCCGACGGCGATGAGGCATTCGATCACGATGAATACGGAGATCGCGCTCGCGTACCCGTAGTCGGTATGGACGAACGCCGTCTTGTACATGTAGGTGGTGAGAAGTTCGGAAGCCTGGCCAGGGCCGCCGTTGGTCAGGAGGTAGGGGATGTCGAAGCCGCGCAGGGCGAACGTCGTCGCCATGATCGTCGTCGTGATCCACACCGGCCGGATGTATGGGAATCGGATGCGCCAGAACACCTGCCACCAGGAGGCGCCGTCGAGTCGCGCCGCCTCCTCGAGTTCTCGAGGCACGGCGATGAGCGCGGCATAGATGATGAGCATGTACAGCCCGGTGAAGCGCCATCCTTCGGGGATCGACACCGCCGCCAAGACGGTCTGCACGTCGGAGAGCCACGGGGTTTGCAGGTTCTCCAGGCCCACCCAGGCGAGCACCTGATTCAGCAGCCCGACCGGTTCGAGCGAGTAGATCCGCTGGAACAGGAAGGCGATCGCGACGGTCGAAATGATGGCCGGAAGCAGATACATCGTCTTGATGAGTTCGCGCGCCCTGGGCAGCGCCGTCAGGAGACTGGCGACGATCAACGCGCCGCCCAACTGGAGCACGAGACAGATAGCCAGGTAACCCAGCGCATTCCCGAACGCGATCCAGAACACGTCGTCGCGGGTCAGCATCTTGACGTAATTGTCGAGACCGACGAACACCATGTCGGTGATCCCGTCCCAGCGGAAAACGCTCAGGAACATTGACTGGATGATCGGCAGCAGCACCGCGATCCCGAACAGCACCAGCGGGGGTATGAGGAACACCGCGACCGACAACCCGGACCTTCGCGGCAACATCGAAGCGGCAGGTGGGCGGCGCCGCCGTGGCGGGCGCGATACGGTCGCACCCGCCACGGCGGTGAGGGACTCAGCCACGGACGTTCTCCGCGAGGGTGGCATCCATCGTCTTGATGAACTCATCCGGCGTGGTATCCCCCTGCACCAGCAGCGTGAGCTCCTGCTGAAGTCGAGTGTTCGTGGCCGGGTCGAGTTGGGTGTCCCAGGGCATCGCGATGCGGGGTCCGACGCCGTCGGCCTGGGCGATCGCCTGCTGGTACAGCGGGGTGGCGTTGCTCGGAATGGTGGTCTCGGCTGTGGTGGTCGGCGACAGTGCGCCCGTGGCCGCGTAGACCTCGGGGTAGCGCTTGAGCGCGAAGGCGAGGAAGTCTCGGACCAGCGGATCGTACGTCTTCGCGTTCACTGCCATGCCGATTCCCGACGGAGTGACGTACTCCTTGTCGTCGGTGACCGCGTCTTTGATGGTGGGCAGCGTGAAGTAGTCGACCGAGTCGCGTACGGCAGGATCGAGCGCATCGGTTGCGAGGTTGCCCAGCTCCCACGTGCCGATGTTGTACACGGCTGCCTTCCCAGACGTGAAGAGCGCCTGCGCATCTGCGTATCCGGTCGACGAGAATCCTTCCTGGAAGCAGCCTGCCTTGCCGAGGGAGGACAGCCACTCTGCGGACGCACGGCCGGCCGGATCACTGAACAAGGCGTCGCCGCTCTTCAGCTTCTGGACGTACTCGGGTCCGGCCATGCGGAACGGGTAGTAGGCCATGTAGCGTTCGAGAGGCCATTGATCCTGTCCGTCGAGGGCGATCGGGGTGATCCCATTGGCGCGGAGCGCCTCGCACATCTTGGGGAAGTCGTCGAGAGTTGCCGGGACGTCCACGCCCGCCTGCTCGAGCAGCGCCTTGTTGTACCAGAAGTACTCCATCTGGAACTCGAACGGCACCATGTAGAGCGACCCGTCGTCGAAACGCTGATAATTCAGTGCCGCCTCCCGGTAGTCGTCGGCCAGGCCGAGGTCGTCGAGCAGTGCGCTGACGTCGATCATCTGTCCCTTCTTTGCGAGCTTCTGCGCGAAGGGCGTCGCGTCGGTGTCGAAGAGCTCTGGGAGCTTGTTCGCGGCGGCGAGCGTCTCGTACTTCTGGATGTACGCCGGCCGGTCGGGTGTCGTGACGAGATTGAGCGAGAAGCCGGGGTGCTCCTGGGCGTACTCGTCGGCGATCTGCTTCATCGCTGTGATCACTCCACCGTCCGCGGGCCGTGACAGCAGCCATGAGATCTCCCGGGGCTTGATCTCCCCAGCCGGGTCGACGTCCGTCGGTTTGGTGCCGCTGGATGCACCGGAGCAGCCCGCGAGTGCAAGGGCAGCAGCGGCGACTGCGGCGATGAACGCCGTCCTGCGCGTGGTGTGGTTCATGTCGGAATCTCCTTTGATCGATCTTCGGGTGTTGTGGTGCGGGATGGGGGTGTTACGTCGTGGTCGCAACGAGATCTTCACCGGGGATGATCTGCGCGGGCTCCGCCTGGCCAGGCGAGAACACGGAGAACTCCGCGATCGTGACGCTGCCTTCGCCGACGAAGACGCCGAGTCGACCGCTCGGCCTGTCGTAAAGCCGGGTGCTCAAGACGATCGCGTTGTCGAGCGTGGCGATGCACAGATCGCCGTCGGCGAGCACTTCCAGTTCGTGCTCACCAGGAGGGATGTCACAGGGCCGCTCCAGTTCGACGGCGAACGGCACGTCGCCTGAGATCTGCCACTGCTCACCGCCAGTCACGGGTCGAGGCCACCGATCGAGCACCAGTCGCCCTCGCTTCGGTTCCAGCCGCAGGGCATAGCCGGCATCGCCGTCGGCGCTCGACCGCAGCAGTACGCCACACTCGCTCGTGTTCTCCGCAATGTCGAATCGGACGCGCAGCCGGAATGACGTCGCCGCGTCCACCGGGGTCAGCACAGCGGCATACCCGTCGGGCGCGTGCAGTCTGGTGCCCGTCGCGATCGTTCCGGCCGGTCGCGAGAACGTTTCCCGGAACTCGTCAGCCGGGTGGAACGCCAAGGTACCGTCGGGTCGCTGCTCTGCCTCCAGCACCGACATCGTGCCGGCCCACTGCCACGCGCCATCGTCGGCAGCGCCCTGGCGGGACGCGATCCAGCCGAAGAAGAAACGCCGACCCGCGCGAGCCGCCGACTTCGCCGCGTAAAAGGCACGGCCGTCGATCGTGTCGTGCTCGGGCACGATCCACGGGCCGCGCAGGCTGCGAGCCATCCGATAGCGCGTCGTGAACGCGTCGCTGAACTCGGAGAAGACGAGATACCACCAGTCGCCCCATCGGAAAACTTCGGGACACTCGTGTGCGATGTAACGCCTCGGATCCCAGAAGGCCTCGACGGGCTCCCACGACGCGAGATCGCGCGAAGTGCACTGGGCGATGACTCCGCGGCGGCGCTCCGGTCCCTCCACATGGCGGGCGGTGATCAGCATCCGCCACAGCTGGGATTCCCCATCCCAGAACACGAAAGGATCACGCCAGTCTGCCGTCTCATAACCCGTCGTCGCCCCGAACGTGTGTGAAGGATGACGCCGCCAGGTGTGCATGCCGTCATCGCTGGTCGCATGCATGACGAGCTGCACCGGCAGACCATCCGGTCCTCGCGAGGCGGGATTCTGTCCGGTATAGAACGCATGGTGCGTGCCATCACCGGCGAGCACGATGCTCCCGGTGTAGACGTTGAAGTCGTCCGCGGAGCGACCGCCCGATGAGATCGCCTCCCCCATCTCGGCGAAGTCGACGAGATCCGTCGTCACCACACGGTGCCAGGGCATTCCGTCCTTCGGGATGCGGCGGGTCTCGTGCAGATAGAACAGATGGAAGACCCCATCCTCCTGCCAGGGGATCACGTCCCCTACCCATGCGCCTTCCGGCTGGTAGAACCCTCGCTGGTTCATCATCACCTCGTTGGTTAAGCGGTTACGCACACCATAATCCATAAATCTGCGCTTGGTCAAGCGGTTAATCAACCTCGTCCCACTGGACGGGCAAGGCGAAGACCTCGACTACATGGAGGAACCAGATTGCGGTCTCGACGAATGGCGCGCACGGAGTCGGTGACGACGTCGACCATTACGTTCGAGGGCGTCCAGACCGCTTGCTGAGGCCAGGCACCTGACGGCGGGGTTTGTCAACGGCGCTTACGATTGATTGCCCGGCACCACGTGAACATTCGGACAGGGTGTCGATCACCATTCGTACACCGCTCCCGATGCGCAAGTGAGTGTCACTGGCGGGCACCACGCCAATGGTCGCAACGAACTGTCGGAGTTCAGACGTTCGCCTTCGGCGACCGGACCTACGGTGGGCAGGACGCCCACGGTAGGTGGCTCGAGAAGAACGCCGAGCGCGGCATTGATGCGTGCGCCGACGCTGCGAAGGCCGGCCTCGATCAGCGTGTTTCCGCCGGTATCGGGGCGTAGATCGGTTCGACAGTCGGTGAGGCGATGATTCGCCCGACGAGCTCGATCGGACCCGGTTCGCCGTCGTTCTTTCCCAATTCTTTCTCACGACGCCCCGAGCACCAGAAAAACCCCCGGTAAACCGGGGGTTTTATGGCGGTGACGGTGGGATTTGAACCCACGGTAGGGGGTTACCCTACACAACTTTTCGAGAGTTGCACCTTCGGCCGCTCGGACACGTCACCGCAGAAGAGTTTACGTCACGACGAGCGGCACCGCGAATCAGCACCCTCTCAGACAGCCAGAGCAGAGCGTCAAGGCAGGGACCGACGCGCGGCCAAATGCTGATGCACCGCGGAGATCACCACCGAACCCTCGCCCACGGCTGTCGCCACACGCTTGATCGAACTGCGCCGCGTGTCGCCCACGGCGAAGATCCCTGGAACCGATGACTCCAGCGCCCCGGGCACCGCGCGCCCGCGCCACGGCTCGGGTGCGTCGTCGTCTGCCTCCGACGAGCCCGTGAAGATGAAACCCCACTGGTCACGCAGCACCTCAGGCGGCAGCCATTCGGTCTGGGGACGCGCCCCGATCGTGATGAACAGCGCGTGGCATTCCAGTGTCCGCTGGTCGCCGGAGGGCACGTCCTCGACGACGATCTCCGCGAGACGTTCGCCATGGGCATCGGCGTGGGCGTCCACGACGGCGGTCTCGGGCACGATGTGAACCCCGAGGGCTTCGAGCTGCTCGATCAGGTAGGCCGACATGCTTGCGGCGAGCGACTCCCCTCGAACGATGAGCGAGACGGATGCCGCGTACCGGGCGAGGTGCAGCGCTGCCTGGCCTGCGGAATTGCCGCCACCCACCACGTACACGGTCCTCCCCTGCTGCTCCTTCGCCTCCACCGCCGACGCGCCATAGAAGACGGATGCACCCACAAAGCGTTCGAGTCCGGGCGCGCGCAGCCGTCGGAGCGAGACTCCGGTCGCGAGCACGATGGTGCGAGCCCGCACCTGGTCGCCGCCGTCGACGGTGATCGTGAACGGATCGCCGATCTGCAGCCCCGTGGCGACGCGCGACAGCGCGAAGTCGGTGCCGAAGACCCACGCCTGCTGGTACGCACGGCTCGCGAGCTCGCTGCCGCTCACCCCGCGCGGAAAGCCGAGGTAATTGCGGATGAGCGAACTCGACCCCGCCTGCCCGCCGAGCCCGTCGCCCTCGATCACGACGGTCGACAGGCCCTCGGAAGCCGCGTAGACCGCGGCGGCGAGCCCTGCGGGTCCGGCCCCGACGATCGCGACGTCGACCGGCTCGGTCGGGAGATCGGTGGACATCCCGTGCAGCCGGGCTATCGCGGCATCGTCGGGATTCACGAGCAGCGCACCGTCGACGGTCCGCACGAGCGGCACGCCCGAGTACACCTCCCCCGCCGCGGCGAGGATTCGCACGGCCTCCGGCGACTCCGGCTCGACGACGCTCACCGCCACCCCGCCTCGCGCGAGCTGGGAGCGGACGATGTGCGTGCGCGGCGAGTGGTCCTCGCCGATCACGACGACGGTGCGGCGCCCGCCGGTCGACGCACGCCACTCGCTGAGGAACTCGGTCACGGTGCGGTGAAAGTCCTCGTCCGACGGCGAGCTCGGGCTCACCACGTAGTAATCGATCTGCAGCCGCGACATCAGCTCGAGTACGCGCGCGGCGGTCGAGACGGCCGCCCACTCTCCCCAGCTGATCAGCAGCCCGCGCTTGCCGTCGGGAAAGGTACGGCGCGCATGGCTGAAGACCGACTCGCCGGCGACCCCCCGATCCGGATCCGCCGCCAGGAACAGCGCGACCGAACGCCCCTCGGACTGAAGCCGGTCGAGCACCCCGTGCGGATCGTCCGCCGCGCCGACGATCTCGTAGTCATCGGCATAACGCCGACGAAGGGCAGACTCAGCAGATCCGTCGGCCGCGGCATCCGCGACCAGGATCACCGGCAGCTGCGTCGCTGACTCCCCCATACCCACCACCGTCGAGCTCAGCCGACCTTCTTCGCGACATCCGCGATCAGGTCCACGACCCGCGAGGGATCGTCGATCCCCACCGAGAACACGTAAGTGGCCGCGAACCCCAAGTCGGCGAGCGCCGACACCGTCGGAGCAACCGAGTCCGCCGACGACTGCGGGTTCACCCCGATCATCGCGGTCTTCTCGATGTCGTCGTAGTCCCGCCCGACCGCGTCGCAGTGCCCGCGCAGCACGTCGAGCTTGTGAGTCGGCAGTTCGCCGCTGACGGGGCTGACGCCGAGGTTGCAGGCGTCCGCGTACTGGGCGACCAGGCGCAGTGTCTTCTTCTCGCCCCCGCCGCCGATCATCAGATACGGATGCGGCCGCGTGATGCTCTGCGGAGAGTTCAGCGCGCGCTCCAGCTGCCAGATCGCACCTTCGTACGGCTCCTCCTCCTCGGACCACATCTGCAGGCAGATCTGGATCGTCTCCTCCAGCTGACGGAACCGCTCCGCGACCGGCGGGAACGCAAACCCGAGTCCGCGAGACTCCTGCTCGTTCCACGCGGCGCCGATTCCGAGCCCGACGCGACCGCCGGACAGCACGTCGAGCGTCGTCACCTGCTTCGCGAGCAGCGCCGGCTCGCGGTAGATCACCCCAGTCACGAGCGTGTGCAGCAGCACCTTCTCGGTGTGCGCCACGATGAAGCCGAGAGTGGCATAGGCCTCGAGCATCTCGTGATGCTCAGGACCGATTCCGGGCAGCTGCCAGAAGTGGTCCATGACGGTGATGCGCTGGATGCCGGACGCCTCCGCGTTGCGCACATGCTGTGCGAGCGCAGGCCCGAGCTGCTGCTGTCCGCTGGTCCAGGTGAAGTCAGCGATGTGAAGTCCGAATTCCATCCGGATGGCTCCGTCCATGAGAGGAGTCGGATGCCGCACCCGACCGCACCTTCAGGCTATGGCCCCGCGGCCATCGGCGGGCGGGAACCCGCGCACCCACGGACGCCCGACCCCATCGACAGATGTTCACAAGGAGACTCTGGCCCGCGGCATCCGCCACTGCCAGACTGGCCCCATGAGCGTGATCGAGAATTCGAAAGTCACCGTCGTCGGCGCGGGGGCTGTCGGCTCCAGCGTCGCCTATGCCGCCCTCATCCGGGGTTCGGCGCGGCATGTCGCCCTGTACGACATCGCCACAGAGAAAGTCGAAGCCGAAGTGCTCGACCTCTCGCACGGCAGTCAGTTCACCGGGTCGAGCGACATCATCGGCGGCAGCGACATCTCCGTCGCCGAGGGCTCGCATGTCGTGGTGATCACGGCCGGCGCGAAGCAGAAGCCCGGGCAGTCGCGCATCGAGCTCGCCGGGGTCAACGCCAACATCCTCCGGTCGATGGGCAAGCAGCTTCGCGAGGCCGCCCCTGATGCGATCTTCGTCATCGTGACGAACCCGTGCGACGTGCTGACCGTGCTCGCCCAGGAGTCCACGGGCCTCCCGCCCGAGCGCATCTTCGCATCCGGCACGGTGCTCGACACCTCCCGTCTGCGGTGGGCGCTCGCCCGCCGCGCCGGGGTCTCGACCTCGAGCGTGCACGCCTACATCGTGGGCGAGCACGGCGACACGGAGTTTCCGCTGTGGTCGCACGCGACGATCGGGACAGTGCCGATCCTCGACTGGCAGCCCGAGAACGGCCCGCGGATGACGGTGGCCGAGCTCGACGAGATCGCGATCGACGTTCGGGATGCCGCGTACAAGGTCATCCAGGGCAAGGGTGCGACGAACTACGCCATCGGGCTCTCGTCTGCGCGGATCATCGAGGCGATCCTCAACGACGAGCACGCCGTCATGCCGGTGTCGCCGGTGCTCGATGACTTCCAGGGCGTGAGCGGGGTCGCTCTCTCGGTGCCCTCGATCGTCAGCGCGTCGGGCGCGCGACCGATCCGCGAGACGACCTTCGATGAGCGCGAGCTCGAGCTGTTCCACCGCTCGGCGGACGCGATCCGGGCGAGCGCGGACTCGCTCCGCTGACCTCGCGGCGCAGGCCGCGCCGATTGCACCGAAGGGTGACCCGGAGGGTCGGAAGGGGATGTCGCGGCCCGCGGCTACCCTGAAACCATGGCCACCCGCCGCCCGACCACGGCCCCTTACCGCTGCACCGAATGCGGCTGGACGACCCCGAAATGGGCCGGCCGCTGCGGCGAGTGCCAGCAGTGGGGCACGGTGGTCGAGGCGTCCGAGCAGACCGGGATCCTCCGCACGGTCGCGCCCATCGCACCCTCCGCCGGTCGCGCCGCGCAGCCGATCACGCGCCTGAGCACCGCCGAGGCGCCACGGCGCACGACCGGGGTGGGCGAATTCGACCGCGTCCTCGGCGGCGGGGTCGTTCCCGGTGCGGCGATCCTCCTCTCCGGCGAGCCTGGCGTCGGCAAATCCACGCTGCTGCTCGAGGTCGCCGCGCAATCTGCCCGCGCCGGACGGCGCGTGCTCTACGCGAGCGCCGAGGAGTCGACCGCCCAGGTGCGTCTCCGCGCCGAGCGCACCGGCGCCCTCCACGATGAGCTCTACCTCGCGGCCGAGACCGACCTGGCGACGATCCTCGGGCACGTAGACGAGGTGCGCCCCGAACTCCTCATCGTCGACTCCGTGCAGACGGTCTCGTCCGGCCTGTCCGAGGGCATGGCAGGACACCCGTCGCAGGTGCGGGAAGTGGCATCCACCCTGATCCGCATCGCGAAAGACCGCGGTCTTCCGGTCATCATCGTCGGGCACGTGACGAAGGATGGGTCGATCGCCGGCCCACGCATCCTCGAGCACTTGGTCGATGTCGTCTGCCAGTTCGAGGGCGACCGGCAGACCTCGCTGCGATTCGTCCGGGCCCTCAAGAACCGCTTCGGACCGACGGATGAGGTCGGATGCTTCGACATGACCGGCGCCGGAATCGCCGAGGTGCCCGATCCCAGCGCCCTCTTCCTCGGGCACGGTGACCCGGTTGCCGGAACCTGCGTGACGATCGCCCTCGAGGGCCGCCGCGCCATGCCGGTCGAGGTGCAGGCGCTGACCATCAAGAACGGCGGACCCAACCCGCGCCGCATCGTCAGCGGCGTCGACGGCGCGCGGGTCGCGATGATCCTCGCCGTGCTCGAGCGGCGTGCGGACATCAAAGTGTCAGAACTCGACGTCTACGTGTCGACGGTCGGCGGTGTGCGACTGGTGGAGCCGGCCGCCGACCTCGCCATCGCCATCGCCGTCGCCGGCGCCGTGACAGACCGCCGCCTGCCCCGCGGCGCGGCCGCGATCGGCGAGCTGAGCCTCGCCGGTGAGGTGCGCCCCGTCACGCAGGCGGCGCAGCGCCGCGCCGAGGCCGAGCGGCTCGGGTATCGGACGGTGGTGGATGCCTCGTCCCGCAGCCTCAAGGGAGCCCTCCGCGACCTCGGGGCCGGTGGACGGCCGAGTGCAGGCGAGGGCGTTCCCGACTTCTGAACCCCTTTCTACCGAAGGTAGACGTGGGCGGTAGACTTCTACCATGAGCCTGAACATCAAGAACGAGGAAGTGCACGCCGCCGTGCGCGAACTCGCGCAGGTGCTGGGTGTGAGCCAGACCTCCGCCGTCGAAGTCGCTGTCCGCGCGAAGCTCGCCGAGCTCGACGTCGAGCGCCAGCGAGCCGAGCGGGAGAGGCGGATCCGGCAGGCCGTTGCGGAGTGGCAGGCCCTCCCCGGAATGGCGGACCTTCCCGACCCGGACTTCCTCTACGACCCCGAGACGGGCCTTCCCCGATGATCGTCGACTCGTCCGCGGTCATCGCCATACTCCGTCAGGAGCCCACCCACGAGGTGCTCACTGCGGCCCTCGCTGCCGCGGAGGTGCGCCTCATGTCGGCGGCGACGTATGTCGAAGCGGGAATCGTCGCCGATACCCGCGGGCCTCTGAGTGGGCGCGGCCTCGACGAAGTGCTCGCAGACTTCGCGATCGACATCGTTCCGCTGACTGCCGAGCAGGCGAAGATCGCCCGCCAGGCCTACCGCGATTACGGCCGCGGGTCGGGGCATCCGGCGAATCTGAACTTCGGCGACTGCTTCAGTTACGCACTCGCCGCCGAGCGACGCGAGCCGCTGCTGTTCGTCGGCGACGACTTCGGGCACACCGACATCCGCTCGGCGATCTAGTCAGCAGCCGTCAGGCGTCGAGCGCGCGGATGATCTCGTCGGGTGTCGCCTGCATCGGGTGGGGTCCCGCGATGTCGATGAACACGGTCGTGATCTCGTCGCCGTACACGCCGAGGAAGGCACGCAGCGCGCCGGGCGACTGCAGCGCGACGGCAGGCGGCAGGCTCGCCGGCTTGTGCGCGGCGTCGCTGAAGAGGAGCAGTCCGATGTCGCCGGTGTTCGGGTCGCGGTAGGTCCAGATCTCGCCGGTGTCGAGCGGGTTGTCGCGCGCACCGGGCTTCATGAGCGGAACCACTGTCGGGCCGTGCCGCAGCGCGAACGCGATCGCCGCCATGTCCTGGACCTGGAGTGCGTCGCCGAGCGCCACGTTGCGGAACTCGGGCGGCTCCTTCTTCGAGACCTTCTTCACTCGCTTCTTACCGGCCATCCCTCCAGCGTAAGGGAGCGCCCGGCACCTGGCCTCAGCCGAGGAAGCCGCGCAGCAGCGCCTCGGAACCTGCCAGGTGTTCGAGGATCGCCGCTTCCGCGGCATCCGCTCGCCCCGCCAGAATCGCGGACACGATCTGCTCGTGCTGCTCGTTGGAATGCTCGATGTTGCGCGGCAGCAGCGGGAAGGTGTCGAGCCAGGCGTTGACCCGCGCGCGGTTCTCGGCGACGAGCGCCACCACGGACGGGATGCCCGCGACCTCTGCGATCGTCAGGTGCAGCAGGGTGTCGAGGCGCCGGTAGTCGGTCTCGCCGGCCGCGCTGGCCTCTTCGTGGCGGGTCCACAGCTCGGCGCGCGCAGCGGGCGTGAGGGTGCGACCGGCTGCGGCGCGGGCGGCGCCCGCCTCGAGCACGCGCCGGAGCCCGAGCACGTCTTCGAGTTCGGCGCTCGGCACAGTGCCGGGATCGGCAGGCCGAGGCAGCGGATCCGCGACGAAGGTGCCGCCATACCGCCCGCGCCGGCGCACCAGAAAGCCCGTGTCCGCGAGCTCCCGGATCGCCTCACGCACCGTGTCGCGACTCACCGCGTAGCGCGCCGCGAGCTCCCGCTCGGGCGGCAGCGACTCCCCCGGCGCGACCACGCCGAGCCGGATCGTCTGCACGAGGCGGGCGACGGTGTCCTCGAGCGCGTTGCCCTCGCGCACGGGCCGGTAAACGGCTCGGCGCACCTCGTGCAGCGGCGCGTCGCTCACCGTGTGCCCCGCCGTTCCCGTACCGAACTCAGGAACTCCAGCGGTCCGTGGGGCGGAATGCAGACCCGGAGGCCTCGTCGGCGGGTTCGATCCTGAGAACGGTACACGTCAGCCTCAGAGCGGAGTGACGTAGGCGTTGGTGATCCCGCCGTCGACGACGAAGCTCGACGCCGTGATGAACGAGGCATCGTCGGAGGCGAGGAATGCGACGGCCGCGGCGAGCTCCTCGGGTTCGGCGAAGCGCCCCATCGGCACATGGACGAGCCGCCGCTGCGCACGTTCCGGGTCCTTCGCGAACAGCTCCTGCAGCAGCGGCGTGTTCACCGGACCTGGGCAGAGGGCGTTCACCCGAATCCCCTGCCGGGCGAACTGCACTCCGAGCTCCCGAGTCAGGGCGAGCACCCCGCCCTTGGACGCGGTGTAGCTGATCTGCGACGTCGCCGACCCCAGCAGCGCGACGAACGACGCCGTGTTGATGATCGAGCCGCGCCCCTGCGGCACCATGTGGCGCAGGGCCGCACGCGAGCAGAGGTAGACGCTCTTGAGGTTGACGTCCTGCACCCGATCCCACGCAGGCAGCTCCGTGGTCTCGATCGAGTCGTCGTCAGCGGGCGAGATCCCGGCGTTGTTGAACGCGATGTCGAGGCGCCCGAACTGGTCGGACACCGCGTCGAAGACCTCGTTCACCTGAGTCTCGTCGGACACGTCGAGTCTGCGGAACACTCCGCCGACTTCGGATGCCGCGGCCTCTCCGGCCGTCGGATCGACATCCGCGATGACGACCGTGGCACCCTCGGCCGCGAAGCGCCGCGCAGTCGCAAGGCCGATGCCACTCGCCCCGCCCGTGATGATGGCCACCCGGTCCTTGAGTCGCTGGGTCAGATCCATGGGTTTCCTCCGTTTCGGATGCCGCTGGTCTCAGCACTGCGGAATCTCGGGGTCGTGGGGCAGCAGAAGTGCGACCGGCGGGCCGCGGCGCGGCCGGTCACGAGGCATCCGTCGCGAAGAAGACGTTCTTCGTCTCGGTGAAGTGCTCGGCCGCGTCCGGCCCGAGTTCGCGCCCGAGCCCCGAGGCCTTCATGCCGCCGAACGGCGTCCAGTAGCGGACCGACGAGTGCGAGTTGACCGACAGCACGCCGCTCTTGATCTTGCGAGAGACGCGGATGCCGCGGCCGAGGTTCTCGGTCCAGATCGAACCCGCGAGCCCGTAGATCGTGTCGTTCGCGAGGCTGATGGCATCCTCCTCGTCCTCGAAGGGCAGCACCGCGACGACGGGGCCGAAGACCTCCTCGCGCGCGATGCGGTCGGCACGATCGGCGAGCACGACGGTCGGCGCGAACCAGAACCCGTCGCCGCTGGGAGCCGATCCGCGGAAGGCGACGTCCGCACCGGCGAGGAAGCCTTCGACGGTGGACCGGTGGGACGCCGAGATCAGTGGGCCCATCTGCGTCTCCTCGAGGGAAGGGTCACCCACCCGCCACGCGGCCACCGCCGGTTCGAGCAGTTCGAGGAACCGATCGTAGACGCTCCGCTGCACGAGGATGCGGCTGCGCGCGCAGCAGTCCTGCCCCGCGTTGTCGAACACGGCGCCCGGCGCCATCGCTGCGGCCAGCTCGAGGTTCGCGTCCTCGAAGACCACGTTGGCGCTCTTGCCGCCGAGTTCGAGCGTCACCGGCTTGAGGCCCTGAGCGCAGCCCGCCGCGACGGCGACGCCGACCTCGGTCGAGCCGGTGAAGACGACCTTGCGCACATCAGGGTGGGTCACGAACCGCTGCCCCACGACCGAGCCGGACCCGGTCACGACCGCGAACAGACCCTCGGGCAGCCCCGCCTCGAGTGCGAGCTCGCCCACGCGGATCGCGGTCAGCGGAGTCAGCTCGGCCGGCTTCAGCACGACGGCGTTGCCGGCGGCGAGCGCCGGAGCGAACCCCCAGGACGCGATGGTCATGGGGAAGTTCCACGGCACGATGATCCCGACCACGCCGTAGGGCTCGTGGAAGGTCACGTCCAGCCCGCCCGACACCGGGATCTGCTGCCCGCTCAGGCGCTCCGGCGCCCCCGCGTAGAAGTTCAGCACCTGGGCGACGTGCGACGCCTCCCAGCGCGCGGACTCGATCGGATGCCCGGAGTTCAGCACCTCGAGCTGCGCCAATTCCTCGACGTGCTCCTCGACGACGCGCGCGAAGCGCCGCAGCGCGTCGGCCCGTGCGACCGGCGCGGTCCCGGCCCAGGCCCGCTGGATGTGCACGGCTCGCGAGATCACGGCGTCGACGTCTTCGACCCTCGCCCGCCCGATCTCGCGGATCGGCTGCGCGGTGGCCGGGTTCACGACGGTGAACGTGCCGCTCACGACCCGGCTCCTCGATGCGAGGCGAGACGAAACGCGGATGCCTCGGCCACCAGCCCTGCGAACAGCCGCTTGTCCGCGGTGTTCTCCTCCGGATGCCACTGCACTCCGACCACGTACCCCTCGCCCTCCGACTCGAATGCCTGCACGAGCCCGTCATCGGAGTGCGCGGTGGCGACCAGGCCTTCGCCCAGCCGGTCGACGCCCTGGTGGTGGTAGCTGTGCACGTCGAACTCCCCCGCGCCGAGCTGGCGCGCGATCCGCGTCCCGCCGTCGATCTCCACGGTGTTGGTGGCGAACACGCCGCCGCCGATCCGGTACCGCTCGGTGCCGTAGACCTCGGGCAGATGCTGGTGGAGTGTGCCGCCTCGCGCGACGTTCACGAGCTGCAGCCCGCGGCAGATGGCGAGCACCGGCATCCGTCGCTCCTCCGCCCCGCGGAAGAGGGCGAGTTCCCACGCATCGCGGTCGGGACGCGCGGGATCGGTGAGCGGATGCCGCTGCGCACCGTACAGCTCCGGTTGGACGTCGAGCCCCCCGGTGAGGATGAGCCCGTCGAGTCCGTCGAGCACGGCCGGGGCCGCGGCATCGGGATCCTGCTGCGGAGGGAGTAGCACCGCGATCCCGCCCGCGGCGGTGACCGAGTCGAAGTACTGCTGCGGGAGGAACGCGGCGCGCACCTCCCAGACCCCCTGCTTCGCCTGTTCGAGGTAGGTGGTCAGGCCGATCACCGGCCGGCGACCCTCAGAGTCGTTCGAAACCACGCACCCGCTCCCAGTCCGTCACGGCGGAATCGTAGGCTTCGACCTCGATGCGCGCCTGGTTGAGGTAGTGCTCGACCATCTCGTCGCCGAAAGCCTCTCGTGCCAGCGTCGACTCCGCGAACAGCGCCGCGGCTTCGCGCAGCGTCGTGGGCAGGTGCTCGACCTCCGAGGTGTAGGCGTTGCCGGCGAGCGGATCCGGCAGCGTCAGCCTGTTCTCGACGCCGTGGAGTCCGCCCGCGATGATCGCGGCGATCCCGAGGTACGGGTTCACGTCACCGCCGGGCACGCGGTTCTCGACGCGCAGCGACGAGCCGTGGCCGATCACCCGCAGCGCGCAGGTGCGGTTGTCGACGCCCCAGGCCACCCCCGTCGGGGCGAAGCTGCCCTTCGCGTAGCGCTTGTACGAGTTGATGTTCGGGGCGTACAGCAGGGTGAACTCGCGCAGGGTCGCGAGGATCCCGGCGATCCAGCTCTCCATGAGCGGGCTGAATCCGTGTGCGCCGTCGCCCGCCATCACCGGCTCCCCCGCCTCCGAGCGCACCGACAGGTGGATGTGGCAGCTGTTGCCCTCACGCTCATTGAACTTCGCCATGAAGGTCAGCGCCTTGCCGTGCTGCTCCGCGATCTCCTTCGCGCCGTTCTTGTAGATGGCGTGCTGATCTGCGGTTTCGATCACCTCCGCATATCGGAACGCGATCTCCTGCTGGCCGAAGTTGCACTCCCCCTTGACGCCCTCGCAGTACAGACCAGCGCCTTCCATGCCGCGGCGGATGTCGCGCAGCAGCGGTTCGAGTCGGGTCGAGGCGAGCAGGTTGTAGTCGACGTTGTAGTCCGTCGACGGGGTGAGTGCGCGGTAGCCCTTGGCCCAGGCATCCCGATATGTGTCGTCGAAGACGATGAATTCGAGTTCCGTGCCGGAGTAGGCGACGAGGCCACGCTCGGCGAGGCGCGCGGTCTGGCGCTTGAGGATCTCACGCGGTGACTGCACCACGGGCGCGCCACCCTCCCACGCGAGGTCGGCCATCACGAGCGCGGTGCCGGGGAGCCACGGGATTCGGCGCAGCGTCGCGGGGTCGGAGAGCAGGAGCATGTCGCCGTAGCCGGTCTCMCAGCTCGACATCGTGTACCCGTCGACGGTGTTCATGTCGACATCGACCGAGAGCAGGTAGTTGCAGGCTTCAGCCCCGTGCGGCAGCACCGTCTCGAGGAAGAAGCGCGCCGATACGCGCTTGCCCACGAGCCGGCCCTGGGCGTCGGCGAAAGCCACGATCACGGTGTCGGTCTCGCCGCGCGCGATCGACGCTTCGAGGTCGGCGATCGTCAGGTTTCCGCTCATCGTCGGGCTCCTCCATACGGTCGTTGGGCGACATGATCCGACCTTTAGATCGGCTGGCGCCACCAGTCGACCCTAACCCTAGTGAGCGATCCCCCCTTAAAGGTAGACATCAGGTACCAATAGGCCCCACAATCATGCCAACGCGCCCGCATCCCCGAAGTGCGCGAACCCGCGACTGTCCTGGAGGACGGATGTCAGAGAACAAGAGCTCCGTGGCTGGTGTCACGTATACCAAAGCAGGCGAGGGCTACTTCGAGAAACGCCAGCTCCGCCGGTCCGCAGGCGTGTGGGGGCTGTGGGGGCTGGGCGTCGCCGCCGTCATCTCCGGCGACTTCTCCGGCTGGAATGTCGGTCTCGGCACCACCGGCTGGGGGGCGATGCTGATCGGCACGCTGCTGATCATCGTCATGTTCTTCACGATGATCTTCTCGATCGGCGAGATGTCGGCGGCCATGCCGCACACGGGCGGGGCCTACTCCTTCTCCCGCGCAGCCATGGGACCGTGGGGCGGATTCGTCACCGGATACTCCGAGACGATCGAGTACGTCGTGACGACCGCGGTCATCGTCTGGTTCTCCGGCGTCTACGCCGACTCCGCGCTGTCGACCCTGACCGGCGTCTCGCTGCCCGCGCCGGTCTGGTGGGCGATCCTGTACGTCCTGTTCATCGGCCTCAACTCGCTCGGAGCATCGATCGGCTTCCGCTTCGCCCTCGTCGTCGCGATCATCTCGATCGGCGTGATCGTCTTCTTCGCGATCGCCGCGTTCGCGACCGGTTCGGTCGACTTCGCCAACCTGTTCGACATCGCGCCGACCGAGGGCAACACCGACTTCCTGCCGTTCGGCGGCATCGGCATCCTGTTCGCCCTGCCCTTCGCGATCTGGTTCTTCCTCGGCATCGAGGAGCTGCCGCTCGCTGCCGAGGAGTCGAACGACCCGACCAAGGACATCCCGAAAGCCGGCGTGTGGGGCATCATCACCCTCGCGGTGACCGCCCTCATCGTCCTGTTCCTCAACCCGGCCGTGACGGGCACGGCCGCGATCACTGTCTCGCCCGGTGACGGCGACGAGCCGCTGCTCGCCGGCTTCCGCGTCTTCCTTCCGGAGAGCGCCGCCGCCGTGCTGGCGCTGTTCGCGCTGGTGGGACTGCTCGCCTCGCTCCAGGGCATCATGTTCGCGTACGGCCGCAACATGTACTCGCTGTCACGCGCTGGCTACTACCCGAAGTTCCTCTCCCTGACGGGCAAGAAGCACCAGACCCCCTGGGTGGCGCTGGTCGTCGGCGGGATCCTCGGGTATCTGATCCTCGTGCTCGTGCTCCTCGTCATCCCGAGCATCGACGAGGCTGCCGCCGGCTCGGCGAGCGGCGTGATCCTCTTCATCGCCGTCTTCGGCGCGGTCATCTCGTACATGATGCAGATGGTCGCGTTCGTCGTGCTGCGCCGCCGCTTCCCGGACGCGAAGCGCCCGTGGATCTCGCCCACCGGCGTCTGGGGAGCCGTGGTCGCCTTCCTGATCGCGTTCGCGTCGTTCCTCGGCATCCTGTTCAACAGCGTCTTCGCGACCGCCGTGACGACCTTCCTGATCGTCTTCGTCGTCGGCATCGTGCTGTTCGCCCTGGTCGGTCGCAAGCGCCTCGTCCTCTCTCCGGAAGAGGAGTACGCCCTGTCGGGCGGCAAGCACGGCGACCCGCAGGCCGAGGGCTACGACGCCATGGAGGGCGAGGTCTTCGACATCAAAAAGTGATCGAGCCCCATCGGGGATGGACACCAACGGGGGCGGGGGCCGGCGCACGGGGGGGTTCGCCGGCCCCTCAGCGTTTGGAGGCATCTTCTGGACAATCGGATGCCGCGGTCCCAACCTTCGGTCTCAGTAATGCGGGTTCGCAGGGCTCTGAAGCAGCAGAAGTGAGACCGGCGGGCTCAACCCGCGCAGAGCGGATGCGGCGGGCCGCGGCATCCGGGTCAGCGCAGGATGAACTGGGCCGACTGGTTCGACACGATCCCGCCGACTTCGACGTCCAGATGGTACGAAGCTCCGCCGCCAGGTGCTACCGGACGGTTCGCGTCACCGCAGGTGGAGACGGAGGAACGGGTGCGGTCCCAGACCACCGGCACCGCGCTTGCCACGGTCTGACCGGCGGCCAGCGTTACGATCATGTCGCTCGGTTCGGTCTGGCAGTCTGTTGAGCGCCACCACGTGTCGTTACCGCTCGTGATGGTGAAGGCCTGCGTGCTAGTGCCGACATTGAGCGTGCAGTCCAGGCCGCCGGTGTTCGTCAGCCGGATCGAAAGCTGCGGATTCTGGCCGGCGCCGTAGGTTGAGGCATCCGTCACGGGCTCCACGGTGATCGCCCGCGTGACGCAGGGCTTCGCCGTCCCGGTCTCGGCCACCGTGGCTGTCGGAGACGGGGTGCCGGACGGCGTGGCGCTCGGGGTCGGCGTCGTCGACGGAGACGTGCTCGGCGCTTCATCCGGGGTAGCGCTCGGGGTCAGCGAGACCGACGCGGACTGCTTCGGGGCAGCTGCGCTCCGCGCCGCAGCCCAGGCCTGCCACGGCTGCGCGATCAGGAGCCAGGCGATCGCGGCGGCGATCGCGAGCACGAGGATCAGCAGAAGCAGGCGTCGCCGACGGTAGACCGCCGGGGAGTGGCGCCTGCGCCGCCGATCGTTGCTCATGCTTCCAGGCTAAGCCGGACCATCGAACACGTCGACCACGGCGCGCGCTGGGGGCTCACCGCCGCCGAAGCATCCTGTTACGCCCGCCTGGTCACTTTCCGCGGCTCTTGCCGTGGCCCTTGACCGGGGCGGGGGCAACGACGGGTTCGGTCACGATGGTCGTCGCGGGAGGGGCCGCGGCAGGTGTCGTTGAGCTGGAGCAGTCGAACGTCCACGTGCGGCTTTCGGTGGACGACGAGCTGTCGGCGAGGATGTAGGACCAACCCAGGCTGTACACGGTAGTACTCGGCGCTTTGAACGCGACCGGCCCTGTCGCTGCGCCATCGGAGGCATTGATATCGAAGACGCCGCTGACGGCGATGACCTGCACCTTGTCCCCTGAAACCGCGGGCGACACCGTGACCGAGAGGATCTCCCCCGCCTGCAGCCCAACACTTGAGAACCCGGCCGAAGACCCCACGACCTTGACCCCCTCGAACGACGCACACGAGAGCGTCGCGGTGACGGTCGGCGCAGGCGCAGGCGCGGGCCGCGCGGATGCCGGCGCAGCCACCGCGGTCAAGGCGATCACCAGTCCGAACGCGGCGCCGAGCGCGCCGATCACCTTCTTTTGTGTACGCATTTTGGAGCCTCGTTCTTCTCAGCGGACGTGTTTTCGGGTCACACACTCGCCCGTCGAGAAGACGGACTCACCTATACATCTTTAGCAGACGTAACACTGGTAACACCACGCCGAAGATTTGTTCTCACACGATCCTCATACGAGCTGAGAGGGTGATTTCGCCCTAAAGAACCTTCAGCATGCGGGTGTTGCCGAGCGTGTTCGGCTTGACGTGCGCGAGGTCGAGGAATTCGGCAACGCCCTCGTCGGGCGAGCGGATGAGCTGCGAGTACACGTCGGGATCGACGACCTGCTCGCCGATCGGCGAGAATCCACGACGGGTGAAGAAGTCGACTTCGAACGTGAGGCAGAAGAGCCGGGTGAGCCCGAGCGTGCGCGCGCTGCCCTCGAGTCCCTGCACGATCGCGCGCCCCACGCCGTGGTGCAGCCACTCATCGAGGACGATGAGCGTACGGATCTCGCCGAGGTCCTCCCAAATCACGTGCAGCGCGCCGCAGCCGATCAGTCGCCCGTTCGCGTCCTCGGCAACCTGGAACTGCTGCACCGACTCGTAGAGCACCACGATGTCCTTGCCCAGCAGGATTCGCCGCTGGACGAACGGCTCGAGCATCTCCCAGATGCCGCGCACGTCGGCGGTCCGCGCCGGCCGCACGCTGAATTCGCTCACCCGCCCAGCCTAAGGTCGGTTCGCATCGAAAGACGAAAGAGCGGATGCCGCGCCCTGAGGCAGCGGCATCCGCTCTTCGTATCGTTCAGACTGGCTCAGTCGGAGTTGATGACCAGATCCGGGGTGCCCGAGATCGCTCCGCTGTTGACGACGCCGACGGCGACCTTCTCGCCGCGCGGCCCGTGCTCGAAGGTGAACTCGCCGTTCTCGGCATCCACCTTCACGTGATCGCCCGAGTTGAGCTCGCCGTGCAGGATCTTCTCGCTGAGGCGATCCTCGATCTCGTGCTGCATCGCGCGCCGCAGCGGACGAGCGCCAAGGGCAGGATCGAACCCGATCTGGATGAGCTTCTCCTTGGCCGCGCGCGACAGCTCGATCGTCATGTCGCGGTCGAGCAGGCGCGTGCCGAGCCGCTTGGTGAACAGATCCACGATCTGGATCAGCTCCTCCTTGTCGAGCTGCGGGAACACGATGATGTCATCGACGCGGTTGAGGAACTCGGGCTTGAAGTGCCGCTTGAGCTCTTCCTTGACCTTGCCCTGCATCCGGTCGTACGACGTCGCGGTGTCACCCTCGACCTGGAAGCCGACCGGGCCACCGGCGATGTCGCGCGCGCCGAGGTTGGTGGTCATGATGATGACGGTGTTCTTGAAGTCGATCATGCGACCCTKACCGTCGGTCAGGCGACCCTCTTCGAGGATCTGCAGGAGCGAGTTGAAGATGTCCGGGTGCGCCTTTTCGATCTCGTCGAACAGCACGACCGAGAACGGCTTGCGCCGCACCTTCTCGGTGAGCTGGCCGCCCTCTTCGAAGCCGACGAAACCAGGAGGCGCACCGAACAGGCGCGAGACAGTGTGCTTCTCACCGAACTCCGACATGTCGAGCGAGATGAGCGCGGCCTCGTCGTCGAAGAGGAACTCCGCGAGCGCCTTGGCGAGCTCGGTCTTTCCGACACCCGTGGGGCCGGCGAAGATGAACGAGCCGTTCGGCCGCTTCGGGTCCTTCAGTCCGGCGCGCTGACGACGGATCGTCTTGGCGAGGGCGGCGATCGCCTCTTCCTGGCCGATGACGCGCTGGTGCAGCGCCCGCTCCATGAAGACGAGCCGGCTGGACTCCTCTTCGGTGAGCTTGAAGACCGGGATGCCGGTGGCCTGGGCGAGCACCTCGGCGATCAGTCCTTCATCGACAACCGCGTGGGATGCGACGTCGCCCGTGCGCCACTGCTTCTCGAGGCGGAGACGCTCAGCGAGGAGGGACTTCTCCTCGTCTCGCAACGACGCGGCCTTCTCGAAGTCCTGGTCTTCGCTCGCCTGCTCCTTGTCTTCGCGGACCTTGGCGATCCGCTCATCGAATTCGCGCAGCTCCGGCGGG
Source organism: Microbacterium sp. P5_E9 (assembly GCF_054049175.1). Classification (NCBI taxonomy): domain Bacteria; kingdom Bacillati; phylum Actinomycetota; class Actinomycetes; order Micrococcales; family Microbacteriaceae; genus Microbacterium; species Microbacterium sp. P5_E9. The sequence continues at coordinate 96,212 of NZ_JBFUMV010000010.1, forward strand.
CTCGACAGAATCGACAGGCGCAGGCGGGCGCCGGCCTCGTCGATCAGGTCGATGGCCTTGTCGGGCAGGAACCGGTCGCTGATGTAGCGGTCGGCGAGGTTCGCCGCCGCGACGATCGCGCCGTCGGTGATCTGCACCTTGTGGTGCGCCTCGTACCGGTCGCGCAGACCCTTCAAGATGTTGATGGTGTGCGGCAGGCTCGGCTCGGCGACCTGGATCGGCTGGAAGCGACGCTCGAGCGCGGCATCCTTCTCGAAGTGCTTGCGGTACTCGTCGAGCGTGGTCGCGCCGATCGTCTGCAGCTCGCCGCGGGCGAGGAGCGGCTTCAGAATGGATGCCGCGTCGATCGCACCCTCGGCAGCACCGGCCCCGACCAGCGTGTGGATCTCGTCGATGAAGACGATGATGTCGCCGCGGGTGCGGATCTCCTTGGTGACCTTCTTGAGGCGCTCCTCGAAGTCACCCCGGTAGCGGGAACCGGCGATGAGCGAGCCGAGGTCGAGCGAGTACAGCTGCTTGTCCTTGAGCGTCTCGGGCACGTCGTTCTTGACGATGGCCTGGGCGAGGCCCTCGACGACGGCGGTCTTGCCGACGCCGGGCTCGCCGATCAGGACGGGGTTGTTCTTGGAGCGACGGGACAAGATCTGCATGACCCGCTCGATCTCCTTCTCGCGCCCGATCACGGGGTCGAGCTTGTTCTCGCGCGCAGCCTGCGTCAGGTTGCGACCGAACTGGTCGAGCACCTGCGAGCCGCCCTGGGCCTGCGCAGTGCTGTCGTGGGCAGCGCCCGAGACGGCGGCCGGCTCCTTGCCCTGGTAGCCCGAGAGCAGCTGGATGACCTGCTGACGCACCTTGTTGAGGTCGGCGCCGAGCTTGACCAACACCTGGGCGGCGACACCCTCGCCCTCGCGGATAAGACCGAGAAGGATGTGCTCGGTGCCGATGTAGTTGTGGCCGAGCTGCAGCGCTTCGCGCAGGCTCAGCTCGAGCACCTTCTTGGCGCGCGGCGTGAACGGGATGTGCCCGGTCGGCTGCTGCTGGCCCTGGCCGATGATGTCCTGCACCTGCTCGCGCACGGCGTCGAGCGAGATACCGAGCGACTCCAGAGCCTTGGCGGCTACGCCTTCACCCTCGTGGATGAGACCCAGCAGGATGTGCTCGGTGCCGATGTAGTTGTGGTTGAGCATCTTCGCCTCTTCTTGGGCGAGGACGACGACACGACGGGCGCGGTCTGTGAATCTCTCGAACATCGTTCAACTCCTTCGGGGCACGCGGGTCGGTTGACTCCTCGCGCGCCGTACTTCGAGGGTAACGAGCGTCCGGATGCCGTATGCCGTTGTTCGCCGTAGGCATAGCGCAGCGACATCCGCTCATAATGCCCGGTGTCAGGAGTTGGTGCCGTAGATGGGCAGCTTGAGTCCGAGGAACCCGCCCTTGGTGAGGATGAGCTGGACGTCGCTGCTCTCTTCGAGGTCGTTGACAGCGGCGACCTGGCCCTGGCCGACCATGTCCATCGTGCACACCTGGTCAGCCTTGGGCTCCTGGAACGTGACGGTGACTTCTGCCGGGCCGGTGGCGGCGACATCCTCGATCACTGGAACGCAGGTGGAGGAGCCCCAGGTCAGGATCACGAACTGACCTGAAGCGGTCGCCCAGCCGGCGCTCGGCTTGAAATCGGTCTCGCCTCCGGACGCGAGTCCCGCAACGCCTGCGAGCTCGACTTCTCCGTAGTAGTTGTCGCCGTTGACCTCGACCGCGAGGTCCTCCTCCGGGTCGACATCCTCCGGCACGCCGACGAGTGTCACCCGGGGCACCAGGTCCGCGGTGCACGCCTTGTCGCCCTCAGGCGCAGCGAGCTCGACCTGCAGAACTCCGTCCTCGTACTTGGCCTCATCGGCGAGGCCGGGCACGCACGTGGAGCTGCCGAGCGTCACCAATCCGATCAGGCGGCCACTGTCGAGCCAGGCCGCGCCGAGGTCGGGATCCGGCTCGACCGTGCTCTGCGTGGTGGGCTCGGTTGATGGGGATTCACCGGACGAAGTGGCGCAACCGGCGAGCGCGAGGCTCACGAGAGCCAATGCTGTCAGACCGGATAGCAGAGCGGAACGAGACATGAGCAAGCCTTTCGACGAGGATGCCGCACATGCGGGCCGMGCGCACCCCCGCGCCCGGTTTCTCCATAGTGGCCCAGCCGGCTGGGGATCGCACGGAAATCCTGTTGCGACGTGATCACGGCCGGTCAGACACGGCAGTGCTCGCTACACTCGCCTTGTGACCAGGGACCTCGCGACCCCTGGATCCGGACTTCCCACCAGACCTCGCCCTCCGATAGTCGTCAACTGCCGATTCCTGACCCGCCCCGTCACCGGGGTGGAGCGCTTTGCCGAGGAACTCACGACCAGTCTCGCGGAACTGCGGGATGACCTCCTTCTGGTGGCACCCGCTGGAGACCTGCGGAAGACCGAGATCGGCGGGCAGCCGGTGCACCGCGTCGGCAGGTTACGCGGGCACGTGTGGGAGCAGAGCGAGCTCCCACGCTTCGCCCATCGTCACGGCAATGCCATCATGCTGAACCTGGCGAACACAGGCCCCGCCTTCTCCCGGGAGCAGATCGTCGCGATCCACGACATCAACCATCGGCGTCATCCCGGCAGCTATTCATGGCGCTTTCGCACGCTCTACCGCGCCCTGACACCGCTGCTCGTCCGCAACGCCGCCGCCGTGGTGACCGTCTCTCAGTTCTCGAAGCAGGAGATCGCCGCCTATTACGTTCGGGCAGATGGCATTTTCGTCATCCCCAACGCGGTCGGCGAGTGGGTGCACGTCCCTGGGCGAAAGCCTGCCGGAGCTGTGGATGACGAGTTCTTCCTGCTCGTGGGATCGCCGAGCGCGCATAAGAACATAGATGTCGCGATCGCCGGGTTCCTGGGGTACCGGGCAGCCGGAGGGAGGGCACGTCTGATCCTGGCAGGGGCGCCACACGCTTCACTCGCAGCCAGGACCCCTCATGCCGTGGATGACGTCCGGGCCATTGGCCGCGTGGCGGATGAGGAGCTCGCTTGGCTCTACCAACATTGCAAGGCGTTCCTTTTTCCGTCCACTTACGAGGGCTTCGGCATCCCGCCGATCGAAGCCCAAGCCGTCGGCGCCCCCGTGTTGGCCTCGGATATCCCAGCTCTCCGCGAAGTGCTTAGACCGGAAAGCGCACTGTGGTTTGCTCCTGGCGAGCCCGCCCAGATCGCCCGCGCCCTCGGCGTCGTTGACAGCGATCCGGCTCGGATGGAACAGCTCTCAGAGGAAGGGCGACGCAACGCGGACCGATTCTCTTGGCGAGACTCGGCGAGCGCCCTGTCGGAGCTCATCGACCGCATCGGCGACAGCCGGCTAAATACCCGTTGAGCGATCGACCATGGGACGCATTCAGTCGGTGCGCCCGCGCACCGCACTCGGGTTGAGCAACGCGGCAGGATCTTCGGCAGCGGTGAGGTACGCGGCCAAGTCGGGATGCGGCATCCCGAACAGCAATGCACCGAGTCGTGCCAGCGGATCGACCTCCTCGCGCACCATCTGAAGATAGGCCTCGTCGCCACGGCCCTGGGGGTCGATGATGTCGTCAGCACCTTCAATATCGGCCATCGCTCGCGAATCGGCAAGGCGCTCGACGAGACGTCGAAGGTCTTGGAGAGACGTCGGCGGCGATGGCGCCTCGAAGCCCTCGGCGATACGCCCCGCCTCTCGGATCGTGAACGTCCTTCGCACCGCTGACGGCACCTGGCTGAGCACCTTATCGAGCTGACGTCGGCTCGCCACGAGCACCAGATCCGCCTCGGCCAGGAGGGTGTCCTCCACCTGAGCGGCGCGGTGCGTGGACCCATCCGCGCCGAGCGCGCTGACGATCGCCAGAACCCGGTCCCCCATGGGAGTGCCCACCGGCGCCGCGAATCCGGCGCTTCCGACGCAGACCGATTCCGCGAGTTCGGGCGGGAGGTACCACCGCGCCCACTGGCGAAGGAGGGTGGCAGCGAGCGCGGAGCGGTGCACGTTTCCCGTGCACAGCGTGACGATGGAGAATCGGTCGCTCATTCCACCCCCTGGAATCCCCGCCGGGCCGCCAACAGACTGCGGGTACGTGTCGATCCTACGATCGACCTCCGATCGTTCGCCCTCGTTCCGCCGCACCCACCAAGATGGAGCAGAGGAACCGAACCTGGAGGAGCCCTGCGCATACTGCGGATCTCACACAGCGCCACCGTTGCCGCGTGGCGCGGACGGGAGCGCGCGCTGCGGGCGATGGGGCTCGACGTGTCGCTCTTGACCGCGCGGCGCTGGGATGCCGGCGGTGCGGAGGTGACGCTGTCTCGGGGCGAGGAAGCCCAGACGGTCCCGGTTGACACTTGGGGGCGGCACCCCGCGCTGTTCGTCTACGACCCCGTTCCGCTGTGGCGCGCGCTGCGCCAGACGTGGGATGTCGTCGACATCCACGAGGAGCCCTTCTCCCTGGCCGCAGCCGAGGTGCTGCTACTGAAGGCGCTCCGCCGAAATCGAGCTCCCTACGTCCTCTACACGGCGCAGAATCTGCTCAAGCGCTACCCGATCCCCTTCCGCTGGCTCGAACGGACCTCCCTTCGGCATGCCGCCGGCATCTCCGCCTGCAACACCGAAGCGGCGCTCATCGCCCAGTCGAAGGGATTTCCGGGGCGCGCGCGAGTGATTCCTCTCGGCGTCGAGGTCGGCGACGACACCGCACCCAGCACAGACAGCGCACCCGCGAAAGTCGACGACGCACAGATCATCGTGGGTTTCATCGGACGGCTGGTCCCCGAGAAGGGGATCGATGTGCTGATGGATGCCGTGGCACGCTCACCTCGATTGGCGCTGCGGATCGCCGGCGCGGGGCCGCTTGCCGAGACTCTTGCGGGGCGAGCGGCGGCACGCGGGATAGCGGAGCGGTTCCAGTTCGTGGGCACGGTCCAGCCGGAGTCGGTGGGCGAGTTCTATCGCGGAGTCGACGTGCTCGCCGTGCCGTCGCTGGCCACCAAACGGTGGACCGAGCAGTTCGGCCGGGTCGCGGTCGAAGCGATGGCGTACGGGACACCGGTGATCTCGAGCGACGCCGGATCGCTCCCCGATGTCGTGGGCGGGGCGGGAATCGTCGTGCCGCAAGGCGATGTCAGCGCGCTCGCCGAAGCGCTCGTCGAAGCGGGCAGCACCCGAGGAGATGAGCTTCGGATCTCCGGCTTCGCGCGTGCCGCGGAATGCTCGTGGGAGGCGGTCGGACGCCAATACATCGAGCTGTACCAGAGCACCGGGATTGCGGCATCCGCTGTTCGTGAACGTGGCGTCGAGGTCGTTGTCGTCGCCTTCGGCGCACCGAACCTGCTGCGCGAAGCCCTCGCGCCGATCGCCGGGATGCCGATCACGGTCGTAGACAATTCCTCGCTCCCCGAGATCGCGGAACTCTGCGCACAGGCAGGCGTGCGCTACATCGACTCCGGAGCGAACATCGGCTTCGGCTCTGCAGTGAACCTGGCACTCGCAGACCGACTCGTCGCCGACGCCGACGTGCTGCTGCTCAACCCTGACGCCCGGATCGCGCGGGACCAGGTCGGCCTGCTGCACCGCGCGCTGCGTTCGGTCCCAGATCTCGCGAGCGTCGGGCCCGAACAGGTGGACGAGCGCGGAGGCGTCGCGCAAGTCGAGTGGGTCTTCCCCTCCCCTGTGCACTCCTGGCTCGACGCCCTGGGACTGGGGTCTCTGAAGCGCGGCCCACGCTTCGTGATCGGCTCTATCCTCATGCTGCGGGCGGAGGCACTCGACCAGGTGGGCGGCTTCGACCAAGGATTCTTCCTCTACGCGGAGGAAACGGACTGGGCGTTCCGCGCGCACCTGCTCGGATGGCGCCACAGCGTCGTGGTCGGCGTCCGGGGTGTGCACATCGGCGCCGGCACCAGCAGCGACAACCGCCTGCGAGAAGCCCACTTCCACGCCTCTCAGGAACGCTACCTGCGGAAGCACTTCGGGTCGGCGGGGTGGCAGGTAGCACGAGCGGCCGCCTGGGCCGGGGCGATGGCGCGCGCAGTGCTGCTCCCGGGCGATCGTGGCCTGGGGGCGCGGCAGCGCGCTGCGCTCTACCGGCTCGGACCGGCGAAGGTCGAACAGCGCATCGCTGGACGAGCGCACTGATGCACATCGTGCAGATCGTCCCTTTCCTCCAGCCCGGCACTGGCGTGGGAGCGGTGGCGTGGAACCTCGACCGGGAACTGCGAGCGCTCGGCGCGACGGTCGAGGCATTCACGTTCGACACGGCGCGTGCGGGTCGCCCTTTTCACTACCCGACGACCGGGATCAAGGGCCGGCTTGCCCGGATGCGACGCATCGTCTGGTTCCGCTTCGCGGGCACGCGCCGCGCGCGGCAATACCTCGCCGCCCATCCCGACGCCATCTCGATCTGTCACAGCGAAGCGATCGCGGGAGATATCTTCGTCGACCACGGGAGCATGATCCAAGCCATGCGGGCAGCGGGTCACCCCCTGTGGCGCATCCTCTTGAATCCGATCCAGCCGCTGAGCTACCTGCACGAGCGTGCGCGGTTCCGTGGTGGCGTCCACCGCACCGTGGTCACCCTCACGGCTCATGGCGAAGCCGATCTCGTCCGCCTGTACGGGAGAGTCCGGCCACCTGTCGTCACGATCCCGAACGGCGTCGACACGGATCGGTTCAAGCCCGCCGCGGAGGACGAACGTGCGCGCTTGCGCGGCGAATACAGCCTCGACGCTGAGGACCGCGTGGCGCTCTTCATCGGCCACGATCTGCCCGGCAAGGGCATCCAGCACGCGATCGCGGCCCTTGTCCACGCCCCTACCGTCCTGCTGCTGGTCGTCGGTGGTGTGGCATCGACGGTCGCTTCGGCGAGGTCGCTTGCCGAAAGCCTGGGCGTCTCCGAGCGAGTCCTGTTCGTCGGACCTCGGCAGGATGTCGAGCGATTCTTGGCCATGTCGGACATGTTCGTCTTCCCCAGCGGGTACGACGCCTTTGGTCTCGTCGTGCTCGAGGCGCTCGCAAGCGGTCTTCCGGTCGTCGCGACGCGTGTCGGGTGCACACCGGATGTCGTGATCGACGGCGTCAACGGCTACCTCGTCATGCAGGATGCTGCGGAGATCGGCGACCGACTCGAGTCGGTCGCCGCGGGGGACCGCGCCGAGTGGGGTCGTCGGGCTCGCGCGAGCGTCGAGGACCGCACCTGGCGCCACGTCGCGCAACAGTACCTCGAACTCACGGAGCGGGTCGCAGCGAGCCGGGCTGCGGAGAGCGCGGCCGCATGACGCAGCCACTCCGCATCCTCCACGCCATCAGCTCCGATCGGTTCGCCGGCGTCGAGCAGTTCGTGCGACGCCTCGCCATTCGTCAGGCCCAAGACGGCCACCTCGTCGCGGTCTTCGGCGGAGCCGAAGAGCACATGGCGGATTCCCTGAGCGACGCGGGAGTGCAATGGGGACCCGCCGACTCGACACTCGCCGTCCTGAATGCTGTGCGGCGTCATCTCTCGACGTCAGACCTCATCAACAGCCACATGACCGCCGCGGACGTCGCCGCCGTGGCCGCTCGAGCGACATCCCGGCACAAGGTCTCGATCATCGCGACGCGACACTTCGCGCAGCAGCGGGGGACATTGGGTCCCGGCATCCTGTATCGCGTGCTCGAACGCCATATCGACGCCGAGATCGCCGTCAGCCGAACGGTCGCCGATCGGATCGGGGTTCCATCGACGGTCATCCACCCCGGGATCGAGCCCGGCTCCCTGCGAGACCCGTCAACCCGCCGCCCTACCGTTCTGGTCGCCCAGAGGCTGCAGGCTGAGAAGCACACCGACCTCGCCATCCGTGCGTTCGCGGCCTCGGGGATCTGGGAGCGGGGCTGGGATCTGCAGGTCGCGGGCACCGGTCCGGACCACGACTTCCTGCTGTCGCTCGCCAGGGAGCTGCATGTCGATGGTCACGTCCGATTCCTCGGGTTCCGGGGAGACTTGGAAAACCTCATGGGCGAGGCCGGAATGCTGTTCGCGAGCTCGCCGTTCGAGCACTTCGGGCTGACGGTCCTCGAAGCGATGGCCGCGGGGCTCCCTGTCGTGGCTGCGGCCGCTGCGGGCCACGTCGAGATGCTGCACGGGTTCGACGACCGTGCGCTGTTCGCGCCCCACGACGTCCAAGGAGCCGCTGAACGACTGCGGTCACTTGCCGCAGACTCACCGGGGCGCGCCGCGCTGGGCAGGGCCGAGCGCGCGCGACAGGTCGCCGAGTTCTCTCTGCGCAGCCAAGCCGACGCCACCGCATCCGTCTATCGTCGGGCCATCGAGATGAGGGGGCGCGGCAGGTGACAGATCTCGTCGTGGCTTCTCTCGAGCGATGGGATGCCGTGTGGCGGCGCAACCAGTACCTGCTTGACGGCCTTTTGCGCGCCGACGCGGACCTGCGTGTACTTTTCGTGGAGCCTGCGGCCGACCCGCTGCACGACCTGAGCGCCCGGCGCCGCCCGCAGATGGGGACGAGGGCGCGCCCGATCGGTGATTCCGGCCGCCTGTGGGCGCTTCGGCCGATCAAGCTCTTGCCGCGTCGACTTGATTCGCGCGCGGACCAGAGGATTGCCCACGAAGTAGTCGCGGCGGCACGCCGCCTGGGATTCACGGATCCGGTGCTATGGATCAACGACCCGGGGCTTGCCGGGCTCGTCGAGCTGACGGCGTGGCCGACCTTGTACGACATCACCGACGACTGGCTGGCGGCGGATCGCACGCCGACCGAGCTCGCACGACTGTCGCGAAACGAGCGTCTGCTGCTCGAATTGGCATCCGAGGTCGCCGTGTGCTCGCCGGAGTTGGTGAAGCGGAAGTCTCCGCAACGACCGGTGGAGCGGCATCCGATCGTGCTCGTTCCGAATGCGGTGGATGTCGCTTCGTACCGACGTCCTCGCGGACGACCCCGGGATCTGCCGAATGAGCGCACGGCGATGTACGCGGGTACGCTGCACGCTGATCGATTCGACGTCGAACTGACCGCGTTGAYGGCGCACGCGCTCGCAGGCGATGCAACAGTCGTGCTCGTGGGGCCGAACCTGCTCGAGGAGGATGCCGCGGCCGCGCTCGTCAGGGCGGGCGTGATGCTGCTCGGCCCACGTGCACCTGAGGAGCTCGTGGCGTACCTGCAGCATGCCGACGCGCTCATCGTGCCTCACGTGGTGGACGCCTTCACGGACAGCCTCGACCCGATCAAGCTCTACGAGTACCAGGCAGTCGGCCGGCCAGTCGTCTCCACCGCGGTCGCCGGCTTCCGCGATGCCGACGACGACCGCATCGTCATCGCGGATGCGGCTTCATTCGGCGAGGCGGTCCGGCACGCGGTCGCTTCGACAGAGGCATTCCCTGCCGGGGCGGATCGAGATGTTGCTGACTGGGGACTCCGCGTCGACGCGATGCGTGAGGTGCTGGAGCGGGTGCGCGGCAGCTCAGGTCTTTGAGTGCTCCCGGGTGGGGCGCTCGCCGTGCAGGCTCTCGTAGATGTCATCGACGAGGCGCATGACCCCGAGGTCCCCCGTGATCGGCCCGGCGGCGAGCATGCCGTCGGCGCCGAGCAGCACGGCCGTCGGCGTGCCCCAATCCTCGATCGAGGCCGCCACATAGTCCTCGACATCGTGGAGTGACTGCGGCTCCTCGCGCTCGGTCCAGGGGCTCAGGCCGGCGGGCTCCGCGAGGAGCAGCCGCACGTCGACCTCCGGCAGCAGTGCGCGGAACTCCGCGCGCTGATCGACGATGACCTCGCACGCTCCGCACATCGAAGAGACGGCGAGGAGAAGGATCGGCTTGCGTGCAGCCAGCGTGCGCAGGTTCACGACGGTCCCATCCGCCTGGGTGACCGGAACCGCGGGAGTGCGGGTGCGGACGTAATCGAGGTCGTCGTCTTCCTGCGAGCCGGCCAGAGCCAGGGTCGCAGGGGCCGGTGTGGTGTTCGTCGCCTCGGMCGCCCCATCGGGCCAGAGGACCAGCGCGGTCGTCACCCCGGTCACGGCGAGCGCGACCAGCCACGCGAGTTGCGGGATGCCGGCGGCCAGCGCACCGCCGAAGAGGGGCGTGGTCCAGATGACGGCGGCCGTCGCGATCGCGAGCAGCGTAAGCCAGACGTTGCGCACCAACGTCACCCTCGTGACGCGCTTGCGGGCGCCGAAGCAGGCGCAGGAGGTGTTCTCGGACCGAGCGACGACGCGCGCGACCAGAATCGTGTAGCCGACCATGAGCGCCACAGCGACGAGGGCGGCGAGGAGTCCGAGCCAGCCGCCGAGCAACGTCACCGCACCACCAAGCAGCAACTCGGCCCACGGGTGAACACGCCGCAGCCAGTCTTTGCGGAGGGCCGTGGGCACACCGAGCTCTCGCCATCCCTGGAGGTTATCTGGCGTTCGAAACTTCGCGACCCCACTCGCGATGAGTACGGCCGCAAGCACGAGGGGGATCGCGATGGAGAGAGCGACGGGCATACGCAGATGTTAACGCCGTGCCGGTCCGGGTGATGACGCAAAGAAGAACGCCCCGCCGAAGCGGGGCGTTCCTCATCGAGCGAGAGCGAGTATCAACGCGTCCAGAGCACGTCGCCGTCCTTCACGGTTCCACCGATCGCGGGTGCTACCGGCTCGGTCGTACCCGACGTACCTGCGGTCGTGGCCGTGAGGAATTGACCGGTGCTGAGCTGGACGACGTCGCCGACGTCATAATGGGTGCTCTTCGTCCACACCGGGATTACCCCGGCCACGTTGGCAAGCTTGACCTTGTCATACTTGGGGAACGTCGAGCACGATGCGCCGTTGATAGGGGGCGCCGCAGCGACGGTCTTAGTGACTGTTTGCACAACGCCACCGTTGATCGTGTACTTGATCTCAAGAGTGCCGTTCGAGCTGCTGGCGGCGTTCGACGTGAGCAACGCCCCGTTCGCGATACTTTCACCGGGAGCGAGGGTAATGGGGTTCGCATCGATCGTGGCCGGGTCCAACGGGTCTACGCCGAGGTTCACGAGAGCGGCTGAACCCAGGGATTCGCCGTTCAGCTTGATCGAAATGATGTTGATCACGATCGCGACCGTGCCGGTGTTTTTGATCTGGACCTGGAACGCGTAGCCCTTGTATGTGCTGTTCGAGTTGCCGGGCAACTTACAGCCGAGGCCGTTGAAGGTGAAGGCGACCTGCGACGCCGCATAAGCGGGAACTGCCGCAGAGACTGCGATGACGGGCACCGCCCAGGCCATGGCCTTGGTGACGGTCCGGCGGGAGACGCCGGTCGGCGCCTCGCTACCGATTGGTTCATTGAGCTCAGACACGACTTCCCCTCCGAAAGTTTGCTGTGGCGGGAAACGAGTAGACGCTTGGCTCGTCTTCCCCAATTCAAGCCGGTCGGACACCTGTCCGGGACAGCGTCAGCATAGCGCAGGTGACCGTGCCTTGAAAGCTGTGAAACAAGATCGACACATGCCGTCCATTACCGTACGGGGACCGTTCCGGTAGTCACCGACATGCGTGAACTAGGATCCCTAGACGACGTGTGCCCGACCCGGAGCTTTGGGGCGCAGAATCCGAGGGTAAGAGAATGTCGACCGCACCGCGCGAGCCGAGCACGATCGGACAGCTGCGACAGCTCCTGCGACTGGCCGGAGCGCACCCAGGGTGGTGGACGGCGGCGACGGTCGCGGCATCCATCATCCTGGGTCTTCTCGACATGCTGGGCGTAGCGGCGATGATTCCCCTGACACAGCTGCTGGCCGGAGTCGGCACCGATAGTGGTGCGCTCGCGGTGATCACCGACATCGTGGGAACGGATGATCCCACCACTCTGATTCCGATCGTGGCAAGTGCGATCGCGGTGCTGTTCGTCGGTAAGAGCGTGCTGGCGCTCCTCTTCCGATGGTGGCTGTTCGGGCAGACGACCCGGGTGGGCGCGTTGGTCTCGACCGCGTTGATGAGCCGGTATGTGCTCGCTCCGTACGCCCACCACCGCACACGTCGGCTGAGCGAGGTCTATAGAAACATCACCGCCGCCGTAGGACAGGCGGTCTCTGTGCTCCTCGCGGTGATCAGTATGTGCACGGACGTACTGATGCTCGTCGGAATAGTGGCCATCTTGGCGATCACCGCGCCCCTCGTCACTCTTCTCACCGTGGCAATGTTCGCCGGGTTCGTCTTCGGGCTCCAGCGGATGCTGCGGCACCGCCAGTCCCACCTCGGGGAGGAGCTGGCGGAGGCGGGTCTCGAGGCATGGCAATTCCTGATGCCGGCGCTCGATGGCTTTCGCGAGGCCCGGCTCACTTCGAGCGCATCGATGTTCGTCGACGGATTCCGCGCCTCGCGGCTGCGGGAGGCACGGGCGTCTCGTGAGGCGGGAATCCTCTCGGAGATCCCCCGCTACTCGCTCGAGATCCTGTTCGTGATCGCAATCGTCGGGATCTCGCTCTTCCTGTTCGCGAATGAGCCGGCTGGCACGGCGTTCACCGTCCTGGGCGTGTTCGCAGCCGCTGCGCTGCGAGCGCTGCCCACCCTCACACGCGTTTCGACGACCCTAGGCACCATTCGGGTGGGGCGCGTGGGTCTGGGCATCGTGCTGAATGTGGTCGCCGAGCTGGATGAGGGGGGCACCCATGAGGAGAGCCCCCGATCAGAAACGAAGTATGCGGGGGATATCACGCTCGACCATGTGGCGTTCCGCTACCCCGATGCCGCCGAATCCGTCTTCCAGGACCTGACTCTGACCATCCCCCGGAATCAGACGACCGCCTTCGTGGGATCCAGCGGGGCAGGCAAGAGCACCCTGCTCGACTTGATCCTCGGGTTGCAGGATCCGACATCAGGCGCGATCCTGTGCGGTGGTCGCTCGGTCTTCGACGACAAAGCGAGCTGGTACGCGTCTCTCGGTGTCGTCCCACAGGACGTGTTCCTTACGAACGACACAGTGCGCGCAAACATCGCGTTCGGCGTTGACCGCCGAAACGTGGACGATGCCCGCGTCCGGGATGTCGTCGAATTGGCGCAGCTCTCCGATGTGGTCGGCGAGCTCCCTGCCGGCCTTGACACCGTCGTCGGCGAACGGGGGGTTCGTCTCTCGGGCGGCCAACGACAGCGACTCGGTCTGGCACGTGCGCTCTACCGCCGACMTTCCGTGCTCGTACTCGACGAGGCGACGTCGGCCTTGGACAACGTGACCGAGCACGAGATCACCGAAACGTTGAGAGGGCTCAGCGGCAGCTTGACGATCCTCATCGTCGCGCATCGACTTTCGACCGTCAGACACGCCGACAACCTTGTGTTTCTCCAGGACGGCCGCGTCGAGGCTCAGGGAACCTTTGCCCTGCTTCGCGATCAGAACCTGGACTTTGCACGACTTGTCGAACTCGGCGACCTGCGTTGAGCGGCTCAGGAGTATCCGTCGATTGCGATCCATTGCGGGTCTAGCTGATTCGCGTCCGACCCCCGCGGCAGTCGACCATGGAATCKCGGCATGACGACGACGGGCGAGGCGTGCAGTACGCCTGACACGTATGCTCCCCAATACGAGAAGGTGGAGTTCGTGCCGATGATCCGGCTGGCACCGGCAACCGCCTTGAAATTCGACACAGGGTCGCGGTCCGCGAGATCCACGGTCTTGGAGGCCGCTTCCACCATCTCAAGAAGGTTATCGCGGCACCAGTCMGGATCATCCGACACGATCAACGTGCGGTCGACGGATCCCACCCTGGCGAGCGCGTCTTGCACGTATCCGAGTTGGTCGAACCCATACCGCTCGCGGTGTCCGGGGTCGCTGTAGTAATCCCCGCGTCGGACGTTGATCACCAGCATCCCGGAGTCCTCGGCGTGGATGTAGGGGGCGAGGCAATCGGAGATGAAAGCGTCCATCGTTGGCCGCGTGAAGTCGACGCCGAATCGCTGCTTCCACGAGGTTTCGGCGTCCCACTCCCTGCGATCGTGGAATCGAACGAGATCGCGGGAGACGGTGAGCCCTCGCAGAGCAGGGAACACGTCGAGCCAAACATCCATCCCCGGCGCCTCGAGCACGACAGTGCGTTCGCCGGCCAGGGTGCGTTGGTGCGCATCGAGCCACAGATACAGCCAGTTGCCGAACCGCAATCCTGCCGGAGGAGTCTTGATGAGCGTCCGGTCACCGCGCCTCATCGCGTCAAGTGTCGCCGTCGTGATCCGCTCGAATCGCCAAGCCAGATGCCGAGCAGCGCGAGCGGGGAATCGACGCGCGTCCATCGGCTCACTGTACTGCGAGCGGACACGACGCCTCGGCTACCGCGAGAGCAGCGCCCGCAACTCGCTCCCGGCGTCATCCACGCGAGCGGGCGGAGTCGGGGCCCACCGAGCCTGGCGAAGCATGGCGCCGGCACCCCAGGCGACGCCGATTGAGGTCACCCCGAACCGTCGAACCTTGCGCCACAGACCCGGTGCGTCCGCAACCGTGCCGTATTCGCGCCTGACCCACCGGCGAAGGCTGGGCGAGCGGATGCCCGCGTCGCGCGCTAGGAGCACCATGTGGTTCCGTCGCGCGTAGAGCTTGTAGCGCGTGTCGAACCTCTGACCCTTGATATGTGGTCCAGGGAGGTGGTCGACGACCGCATCCGGCACAAACACCGCCCTGCCGCCCGCACGCTTGACCCGCAGGAAGATGTCGGTGTCTTCCCGCATCGCGGTACCGGGGTAGTCGTCTCGGAAACCGCCGAGCAGAGCGAGCATCGAGCGGCGGAACGACATGTTCGCGCCGATGCCATGGTCGACATCGGTCACTCCACCCGGCAGGGAGGCAAAGCCTTCAGTGAGCGACCCATCCGGAAGCAGCCGACCCACCGGTTGCTCATACCAGTTCTCGCCCGGCTGGAGATTGCGGGTGCGCCCGGCGACCGCAGTCACCGTCACATCCGCGAACGCGTCGAGCAGCGCTCGCTGCCACGTGGCCGAGACGACGACATCGTCATCCAGGAAGCTGACGATCTCGCCCGTGACGTGGCGCAGTGCTTCGTTGCGCGATCGCGTCATCCATCCGGCCAGCGCCGGCGCATGCACGTAGAGCCCCGAGGGGAGCATCTCTTCGACCATCTCGGTCGAGGCTGTCGCCGAGGCATCTACGACGACCATCTCAGTATCGGGCGCTACGTTCGCCTGGAGCGACGCCAGGCACCGCCGCAGGAAGTCGCGTCGTTCGTACGTCACGATGCAGATGCTGTGGGTCGTCATGCGGTCCGTTCCGGGATCACTCGCATCCTCGCAGTCGGTTGGGTGGCACGAGATGCCCGATCGCGCCAGTCTAAACTGAATGAGCCCTGTCCTCCGGGGCATGCGGCAGCTTTGGGGTGAGCGTGGTGGGACGGCCGACGATCAGCGTGATCATGCCGACGAACCGGGGCGGGCCGTACCTCGCCGAGGCCGTAGCCTCTCTCCGGGCTCAGACCCTCGCGGTATCAGACATCCTTCTCGTCGACGACGGCTCGCCGACCCTAGGGCTCGAAGACGTCGCGCGAGAACTCGGGTTGCGGTACTACCGCCAGGAGCCGTCGGGGATCGCCGCTGCGCGTAATGCCGGCGTGCTGCGGGTCGATTCCGAGTGGGTTGCCTTCCTCGACGACGACGATCTGTGGCATCCAGACCGACTGCGCACCCAGGTGTCTGTGCTTGCCGGCGCCCCGGACGCAATCGCGTGCTTCACTGGCGGCGAGTACATAGATGCCGACGGTCGTCCGATCGGCGAGCCGTGGGGGGCGCCGCCTGCGTCGAACCACGACATGTTCTCCGGCCGCGTCGCGTCACCGCGGATCACGACGCTCCTTGTCCGACGCGACACCTACCTCGCCGTCGGCGGATGCCGGACACGGATGGAGCCTTCCGAAGACAACGACCTCATTGCGCGTCTCCTGCTGCAGGGTCAGTTCGTCGGCGTGGACCGAGCGCTCGTCTCTTATCGACGGCACGACTCCAATGTCACCGGTAGAAGCCTGGCGGGCCGCCGGGCAGGGATGCTGTCGATGCGCGAGATGCTGAGAACCGCGAAGCAGGACGGGAACACCGAGCGGATCGCACTGATGCGCGCTCGACGGCGGACAGTCGTGTCGATCTCCGCCGACCAGAATCTCGCGGACCTGATCACCGCCGTTCGAGACGGCGAGGTGGGCTACGCGGCGCGGGTCGCCGCTTGGGGCATCTTCACCCTGCCCGTTGCGTCGCTCCATGCCGTCCGTCAACGCCGAGAGAGGCGTCGCATAGAGACTTGATCAACCCCGCACCACGGGAGCCGAATTGGCCCACCGCGGCCCGGCGCCTTTCGGTAGGCGCTTGAGCAAGTAGTACTCCAAGCGGTAGAGCGCTCGCATCCGCTCGTACTCGAACCTCGTAGACCCGACCCTGCCGAGGACGCCTCCGGGAACGTCGTGCGTCTTGTAATGGAGGGTAGTGAGCGTCGCTCTGGGCCTGCGCGTCGCGCGCTGGTTGGCCTCCACCCGATATTCGAATGTGGTCGGGTGCGGGGCATGTCGAGCCGCCGCCATCGGGGCGAAACGCTTGTAGATCTTGCCGATGAGGTCGGCGCGACGCAGCAGGAAGAGCTGGTCACTGAACCCCCAGTTGACGCTGTAGTCCCCGATTCTGCCGACCTCTTCGGCCTCGTAGCCCGACCAGTCGGACGTGAAGCCGGGCCACGCGAGGGAAGTGTGAAAGAGCCGGGGGTTGCTCTCGAGGAGTTCGATGCCCGGATCCACCCAGTTCGCCGGGATCTCAAGCTCGGTCTCGGCGTCCCAGCCAAGGAGCCACTCGGACTCGCATATGTGCGGCATTACGAGCCCGTAGTCCAGCAGATATGGGTGCCGACGAAGCGTCCGACTGGTGAGCCCTGTCCGCTCCAGCACGGGCCCGATGTGATCCGCCACGAATGCGTAGCGCGTGATCTCGCCGCGGCTGAGAAGCACTTCGGCGCGGGATCGAGCGTCGGACTCGTCGTCGACGTTGTTCACGAGCGCGACGACCTCATCGAACTGCCGCAGATTCGAGTCGACGACCTTGGGGAAGAACCCGGGCGCAAGAACGGACCGATACGTCCGCTCATACGTGTTCACCACGAGGGCGACTCCCACGGTTCCTTCCTTCCTGCAGGGCTCATCATTCGGGGAGGCAATGGTAACAGCGTGCGTCGTCCCTGATTTCCTGGCGTCGCACGCCGTGGTCCGGCGCCGGCCTCGCGCCGCGACTCAGCGTCGACGGGCACGGTAGACGCGCTCGTATTGGTCGGCGACGCGTTCGAGATCGAAGACTGCGGCCCGCTCGAGCGAGCGTGTACGCCAGCGCTCGCGCTCGTCGGGGTCTCGCAGAAGCCGGACGATCGGGGCATCGATGTCGTCGATTGTCGAGAGGATGCCGAACCTGCCGGCATCCGTCACGTATCGCGCTCCGTGATTCGGCGTCGCCACCACGGGGAGCCCGGCAGCCATCGCCTCCGCGTAGGGAATGCCGAATCCCTCGTAGCTAGAAGGAAGGCAGAAGACCCACGCGCGCCGATACTCGTCGGCGAGCGCCTTGTCGTCCAGCCGGCCGAGGACGACGACGCCGTCGGGAAGTGCGGCAGGGGCATCCTGCGTGACCATCCTGAGTCGGGCGCCTGGGACGCGGGCGCGCACCCGCTCTGTGAAAATCGACGCCAACTCTGCGCCGCGTTTGCGACCGTGCCACGTCCCGACGAACAGAACCGTGGGGTCCGCGTGCTTCGGCTGTGGCGGGTCTGGTGCGAATCGATGTCTGTCGACGCCGTTAGGTATGACCGTCTTGACCCAGGGGGTCCACCGGCGCGTCTGCGGCGAGATCAGAACCGTCCGGTCAGCCACCAGGCTTGCGAGAACCTCGGTGAAGCCAAGGAGGATCATCCTCGCCTTCTCCTTGAGTCCCCGGATGTGGATGGCCTCTTCGAAGCACGACCCATGAAGTGTGCGGACGTGCATGGGTACCCTACGGCGCCACATCCAGTAGTCCTCGCCGTGTGCGTGCAGAACGTCATACGACGAGAGGTCGCGGCGGCGCATCTCGAAAGCGAAGCGGAAGGTGCGCAGCGAGCCCGAGAGAGGCACATGCACGTGGTTGTAAAGGGCTCCCGCGACGGGCCCGCACGGGCTGAAGACATCGACCTGATGACCGCGCCGCGCCAGCTCGTCAGCCAGCGCATCGACCTGATACCCCACCCCGATCTTGCTCTCGCTGGGCAGGTAGTACGAGATCATCGCGATGCGAAGGGGCGGCATCGGGCTCGAGCTGCTCACGGCGAAAGACCCGATCGCAGGGCATCGCCCCAGCCGTGCCCATGCCGCAAGTCCGGCTCGAGATGGTTCCCCTCCGCCCACTCGTTCCAGGATTTGACCCAGAGCAGCCGCTCCTCGAGGGAACGATCGGCGAGCTGCGCAACGGCACCGCGGACGTTCCGCTCGAAGCCATCGGGCGACGCACCGGTGACGGCAAGACCCCGGCGACCGGCCCGGGGGGTGTTGTCCCAGTTCGGGTACACGCAGGGCTGGATGCCTCGCCCACGCGCGTAGGAGTCGACGATGGAGTCCGAGTACGGCCATACCTCGGGGCCGCCGAACACCTTGCGACGCGCTCGCATCTTGAGCGTGGTCCACCTCGTGATCTCAGCGGGAAGCCGCATGTACACCCCGGCGTCGAAGCCATCCGCCTCCACGCGGGTGTATCGCGACCCGCGGCCAAGCAGGTCGCTGATCTCGGCCACGAGGTAGAGTCCGTCGAGCCCCGCCCGGCGCGCCATGTCCTGCCATCGGTCTACGAAGGCGGCCGCGTCGGGCAGCTCCTCGGGTCGGAAGATATAGAAGACCGGCTTGCCGTGCACCCGGAGATAACGCTCATCGCGGAACGCCGGCAGGATGCTCTCGAAGTGCGCCTGATCGTCTTCGGGGCCAGGGTAGGTCTGTTCCTTAAGCACCCGGTCCGGCGCGCCGTGCCACGTGCCGGTCCAGGACTGGTTCGCCCAGGCGAGCGCGAACCCGACGTCGGGTTCGCCGCTGGTGAGCACCTCCCGAAATGGACGCTCCAGGATGCGGTCGCCGCCGCCGAACCAGTAGTGCCAGTACACGAACGCCTCAACGCCATAGCGGCGGGCGAGTTCCGCCTGCGCGTGCCGTGTTTCGGGAACGCGCAGGTCGTAGAAACCGAGATCCGCGGGAAGCGTCGGCTGCCGGTGGCCGCGGAAGAGCGGCCGCGCACGCGCAACGTTGGTCCATTCCGTGAAGCCCGGACCCCACCATTCGTCGTTCTCCGGGATCGGGAAGTACTGCGGAAGGTAGAAGGCGACTGCGCGGGCGGCGAGGGGCTTGGGGGTCATCTCCAGCTCGAAGTTCTCGTGTGCTCGGGACGGCGGAAGGTGAATCGGAGGGACGTCCGGCGCCTCGCCGGCCCCTTTCATGCTAGTCGGCGTCGTCTGATCCTCTGCGGTCCGACCAGGTCCGCAATCGCGATCTCAGCCTGACGCGCGACTTGAGCCTTGCTAAGCGTTCGGAGGGACGACTCCAGTTTCGCGCGTAAGCATCGAGCGCGCGTCTGCAGTACGCGAGAACGTCCGGCTGACGATCTGCGATCACATCCGCTGCGATTTCGTGAAGGAGGAACGAGTACTGGCTGTCTCGCGACTGGAAAAGGTGGAACACGCCCCCGCGATAGAAGGTGCCGAAGCCGAAGAGGCCCTCTGCGCCGAGGCGCCACTGCGGAACTGCCGTTGCCCAGGGCTCCAAGTACTCGACGTGGACGCCCTCACGTACGGCCGTGTCATGAACGTCCTGTGCGGGGTCGCTGGTCGGTGACGAGGAGAAACTCGGCTGCCCAATCCTGTCCCACGTGGAGCGAGCCACCGCCAGGAACATCGGGCCAGTGTAGATGCGATCGGAGTCGACGTGTGCGCTTGCTTGGGCACAGCCGAGGATGCCGCCCCCTTCCGCCACGGCGAATGCCCGATCGATGATCGCTGAGTTCAAGGGTATGCAGTCGATGTCGACGAAGAGCGCGCTGTCATCTACTCCCAGACTGCGCATGCGCTCGTCGAGAAAGCGTCCGTGGGGGAGTCCGGTTGACTCGACCTGCTCAATGCCATATCCGAGATGCCGGAATACCTCGGCCTGCTCACGCACGATTGCAGGGTCGATGTTGTCCCAGTGCAACGACATGATGCGGCGATGTCGCACGATTCCTCCAGGTTGAGAGCGACCGCAGCGCCGACCTTTGGACCGGCAGATTTCCACGTTCTGCGATTCCGCTGGGTGGCCACCTTGTCTGATGATAGATGGCTTCGTGKGTGCTCAACGGCGGCGGCTCGACCCGGTCCGAGCTCCCACGGCTTGCGAACCGCAAGTTGCCGACGCTGCTGGTCCTCGCGCTCCATGCCACGACCCCGGGAACTGCGCCGACGAGCATCGCGATGTCGCGGCGGTTGAACGCGACGACCGGATCGGCACTCTCTTGATCCGTGGGGCTGTCGTACTCGCGAGGACGCTCCACTTTCACGCCGGGCGCCAGTCGTTTCCGATCCACCTCATACACCTGCCCAGGATCCAACTGGTGACAGGAGTCGTATTCAAAACCCTGGACGGCGCCCTGGACGCAGTTCGTGGCGCTAACGGTCGCCGCTGTCGCCGCGATCGCAGGCGGCAAACTGCTTCATCGCCTCGTGGAGGTCCCCGCGATCACGTGGTCACGCTGCCTTCGTCGGGCAACGTAGCCGGCGTAGGGCAAATGCCTGGGCAACTGATCTGGCGAAGGCTCCACCGTGGTCGCCCAGGGTCTTGAGCCACGACATTGGTGGGATACTCCTGTGATGTCGCCTCACATCTCTGTCGCCCTCGTGACTTTTAACGGAGAGCGATTCATCGAGGAGCAGCTTGCCTCGATCATGAGGCAGTGTCCTGTCCCCTACGAGGTGGTGATCGCCGACGACGGGTCGTCGGACCGAACGCGAGAAGTGGTGGAATCGGTTATAGCCGGGGCGCCGTTTCGTACGCGCATCGTCGGCGGCGACCATGTTGGGCTTCGCCGCAACGTGGAGCGCGCTGTGCAGGCCTGCAACGGTTCGGTCATCGCACTATCGGATCAGGACGACATCTGGCTTCCAGGACGGCTCGCGGCGATCGAGCTCGCCTTCCATGACCCCGCGGTGAAGCTGTGGTTCTCGGACGCCGATCTCATCGATGAGCAGGGCAGTCMCCTTGGTGCTCGACTCTGGGACAAGGTCACATTGCCGCCGGAGGCGCAACGTGCGATAACCGACGGGTTCGGAGTCCGACGGCTGCTTCACGGCATGACGGTGACAGGCGCCACCATGGCGTTCCGGGCATCCGTACGTTCCCTCGCCCTCCCTCTTCCCGCAGAGCTGGATCAGCCCGACCTCTTCCTACACGACGGCTGGATCGCGGTGCTCGCTGCCCTGACCGGACGCGTGGTGACCGATCCGCGGGTGTTCACGCAGTACCGGCAGCACGAACAGCAGTTCACGTCCATGAGGGTCGCGTCGCAGACAACGACGCCCTCACGAAGCAGAGGGGCACTCGCCACGCGTCACGGGATCGAACGCGAGAATACGCGGGTGCACCTGGTGCTCCAGCGGCTTGTAGAGCGGGGCGCATTGAATTCCTGCTCCGACGCGGATCAGCGGCTGCTGATCGAGCTTGAGGACCTCCTCCGGCGGCGCGCTGCGCCCACCGGGACACGGCGGATCAGCGGAATCTTCTCGGCGTTCCGGGCTGGCCAATATGATCGGTACGCCCGTGGGTGGCGCACTGCGCTGGCGGACCTGCTCTACCCGCGGCGCTGAAACCGGACTCAGCCTCGTCCTCGCGGAAGGCGGTGTAGGACGGTTCTCAACCACGGCAACCGAGCAGCAACATGCGCGCGAACCCGCTCGCGGCGCCGCCCCGAAGGGGGGTACAGCAATCGTGCGAGAGCACCTACCGCGTTGCGGAAGCTGCGATCGCGGTATTCGGGCGCGCTGAGCAACTCCCCAAACAGGTGATCGTGCAGCTTTCCATCCAGGTGGCCTCCGAGGCCCTCCGCTACGGGAATCACTCCTCCACCGAGCCGAAGCGCGACGGCCGAGGAGAGGAACGGCATGCCCAGGCGGGTGGACCTGGATGTGGCGCTGGTGTGCACTCGATAGAAGACCGTGGGCTGGTTGACGGAAGGGATCGGCGCCAGGCGCGCGACATTGACGAGAAGCCAGTAGTCATCCATCGCGGGGGCATGGGGAGCGAAACCGCCCGCAAGGCGCAGCAGAGCAGGATCCGACACAAAGCTCGTGGTCACCGAGATCGGTCCCCGCAGCATGGTGCGCACGTCGTTGAACTGAACCTCACCGCTGCCTGTTGCATCCACGCCGTCGACGAGCGCAGCCAAGGCACCAGCGCTGGGCACCCGAATGCTCGCCCAGCCGCCGGCGAGCTCATCCATGGCGCGAAGGCCGTCACCGTCCTCGAGAGTCGAGAATGCCACCTCGCGGACGAAGACAATAGGAATACCGGGATTCTGGTCGAGCCACGCCATCGTCCGATGGAGATGCTCTGGATGCCACAGATCATCCTGATCGAGGAATGCCACCCACTCGCATGTCACGAGGCTCAGCCCGTGGTTGCGTGCGACCGCGACCCCTCGATTGGGCTGAGTGACCACGGTTGCTTGGATAGGGTGCGACCGAGCAATGTCCGCCCCATCGTCGGTCGATCCATCATCGATCACGATCACCTGTGTCACAGGAAATGACTGATTTTGGATCGACGTCAAAGTCTCAGCGATGTGCGCCACGCCGTTGTAAAGGGGCACGACCACCGAGACCGTGCGTCGCGAGATCGGCGAGCCGGAACTCATCCCGCCCGCCTCAGCTGCGACGTCCGCGTTGACTGGGGACGGTTCCCTCCGAGGGAGTTGCTTCGGCCGGGTCAGCATCGCCGAATACCTTGCCGAGATCGAACGCCTCCTCAACGACCGGGCCCGAAGCAGCGGCACGACCGGGCGTGACGTGCTCCCGACGGTAGCCGTAGGAGTATGTCGAGGAATCCACGCTCTTGATCGGTGCCTTGTTGAGCACCACCCCAAGCGCTCTTCCCCCCGCTTTGGTGATGGTGTTGAGCGACTTCTCCAGCAGTTCGTATGTGGTCTTCCCCAGACTCACGACCACGAGGGCGCCATCGGCCTGATGGGTCAACACCGCACCATCAGTGACCGGAAGAAGGGGCGGGGCGTCGATGATCACCGTGGCATGCGCGGCCAGGTCGTCGATGAGCTTTCGCATCCGTTCGGAGCCAAGCACCTCGCTCGGGTTGGGCGGAGTGCTTCCGGCCGTCAAGATGAACAGGTTGTCGTAGCGGGCGGTCCGCTGCAGGACGTCCGCGATCCCCGCGCGCCCTGACAGAACATCGCTAAGCCCGGCGCCGCCGGGAAGTCCCATCGTCTTGGCCACCGTCGAACGTCGCAGGTCGCCATCGATCAGCACCACCGGTCTGCCAGCGGCCGCCAGTGTCGCTGCGAGATTGCAGGCGATCGTCGACTTTCCGTCGCTGGGTACCGGACTCGTGACCACGATTGTTCGGGGGGGATTGTCGACGTCCATGAACTGAAGGTTCGTGCGGAGGGAGCGCAGCGCCTCCGCGACGGCAAACCGATCACTGGACTCGGAGAGGGTCGTGGCATCGAAAAGTCGGGTGTCTCCCATGTCGGCGAGCGGGATGGTTCCGACGACGGGGATCCCGGTGCGAGATTCGACGTCGTCGGCATTGCGGATGCGGCGATCGGACGCGGTTCGCATCAGAGCGAACGCGATGCCCACGCCGAGTCCGAGGACACCGCCGACTATCAGGGAAGTTTGAAGATCTGGGAACAGCGGCGTACTGGGCAGAACAGCGGATTCCTTGACCGAGATGGTCACCGGGGCGGAACCCGGGGTCTTGTCTCCCTCCGTCTGATCGATCGCTGTTGACAACGACGTCAGCCACGCCTCAGCGAGGGCGGCGGCCTCCTCCGGCGTCTCGGCTGTCGCAGTCACACGAATCATGTTGGTCTGTGCCGGGTTTTCCAGCGTGACGCGAGTGACGACCTGATTGGCGCTCGCATCCAGCCCCAGCGCTGCGATCGCGCCGTCAGCGACGACCTTCCACGTGCCCATCTCCATGTAGGTGGGGATTTTCGAGGCGGCATAGCCGTCGTATTGGGGTCCGAGCACCAGGTTCTGATCCTGGTTCTCAGCATCGGTTTCGGCGAGCGACTTGGTCTGAACGAGGCCGATGGCGGTGGCTTGGTACACCGGCGTCTGAAGMAGATACCAACCGAAGGCGGCAGCGAGGCCGACGAGGGTCATCAGGAGAATGGCGAGCCAATGTCGTCGCAGGCCGCGAAGATATTCCCGCACCTCCATGGGCCCTCCAGATGTTGTCAATCAACTGACCGCGGCGCCCCAATGTCGCACGGAAGTGGCTCTATCGTACGTCACACCCCTGTGGTCAGGCGCGCGTCCGGCTCTCACCGTTCGACTTCCTCGGCGAACCCGATCGGTCAGCGAGATCAGACGTGAACGCGGGTGTCCGGCCGTGGTCAGCGGCCAACGCCTGAGCGCCGAGACAAATGCCGGCGATCACGAAGGGAATGGATACCTGAGCGGCAACCCAGAATAGGTCGAACTGCGCTTGCACGATGCGACTGCCGATCGCCGCGATGGCGAGCGTCCCAAATCTTGAGTCCACGCGCCACAACACGGCGAAGAAGCCGATCCCCATCACGATGAATCCGAGGAGTCCCACCACTCCCGCCGAGACGGCGACTTCAAGTTCCGCCTGTGGTGGCTGAAAGGCCGACGAGACATCCGTATACCAATAGCGAAGCCCATGCCCGAAGATAGGAGATTGCTTCCAGAACACGTAGACCTCGCGGAACCAGTCGAGGCGCTGATAGACCGAATTGAACTTGTTCTGCGACTGCACTTGGTCGACGACTGTTGTGGTGACCAGCCATGCCGCCGGGAGGAGGAGCAGGAGAGCCCAGCGCGACCTGCCGTGGACCCCCCTCCGGAACACGACGAAGATGATCGCGACCACAAGCCCGATCAGCGCCTGCCTGGACTGCGTCATGACAATGGCGGCGAGCAGAGTCCAGAACACAGGTGTTCTCACGCGCCTCGTCCAGCCGACCCAATCCGGGTTCACGAACACCGTGATCGCCATGAAAGCCATCACAGTGCCGGCGAAGTTCTTGTGCATCGGGACGGGCCACAATGGGTAGACCTCCGCGAAATCGCCGCTGGCGTACTGAAGCAGAGCCGTCGCGAGTGTGCCGACTGCGACCGCCAGCGCTCCCGCGATCATGAGGTTCAGCGCTATCCGCGCGTACCCTGCTCGCGCGAGGGACCACCCGACAACGAGCGCACCTGAGATCAGGAGCCAGGCGTGGAACCATTCGATCGTGTTCGCCGCGAATGGGTTGACGAAGACGGTGAAGAGCGTGGCGAACTGATAGACGAGGTTGAGAAGGAGCATCGCGCGCAGGGGGCGGCTGTACGGTCGGTGTCCGAGCAGCATCGCGGTTCCGAAGGCCGCCGCGAGCGCGACGTCCGAGGCGGACAGATCACCGCCGCCGAGACCCACGCGCCMCGAGATGAAGAGCACGGGCATCGCCATCAGTGCCACGGCCATCGGCCTCGAGAACGACAAGACCGTGCCGATGAGGAGCACACCGATGACGGCTGCCACCAGCACGCCGTTCTGCACCCCACGACTGAGCAGGAAGTAGGCGCCCAGCGCCGTGCCCGCGGCCATGAGGGTCCATCGCCACGCGTCTCCCCAGAAGTCGGCGAGACGGATCCGCATCATCTGCGCGCGCGCGCTCGTTCCCATGGACAGCGCTCCTCTCGCACAGATCGATCAATTATCGCAGGTGGGTTCACTGCGAACTGATAATCAATCCTTGGCCGACGAGTCGGTCGACGAAGTCGTCGACCGACTCGCGGATCTGCTCGGGATCCAGCCCCACGGCAGCCGCAACCCGATCTGCGGTTCCTTCGCGCGCACCGGTAGTCGCCTCCCGCCAGATTGTCGCAGCAGTTCCGGTAAGTACTGTGATAGGTCCTCGCGGCAGGACCGCGAGGTAGACCGCGTTAACGGTGTCCTGCACGGCGACACGTTCCGAGTTCCGATCGCTCATGTACGCGCCCTGTTCGCCCACGCCCACAGTTCCGCCACCGCCCGGCGCGGACGGCGAAGGAACTCGCGGACGACTTCTTCGCGGCTGGGCTCGCGTCCCAGCTCGATCCTGAGGTGCTCGGTATTTACGCGGGCCACGCGTGCGATGAGCCCGAATACCTCGCTCGGGGAAGTCGCAGCTCTCATACGTCCCCACCACTCCGCACTCCGGGATCCCCCCTCCGTAATTGCCTTCCAGAGCGCATACTCCGGTCTGTCGCGGTAGCTGTCGAGGTCGCCGGTCGCGGCGGCGAGGGCCACGCGGGCCCCAAGCTGGTCTGCTAGGCGAAGGCGGCGCTCACGATCGTCGGGCGACGCACGCTCCCATAGGTTCGTGACGTCGGCGCGTCGCGTGCCACCCTCGCGCGCCGCGTTCAAGAGCAGCAGTACCGCCTGGGCATCGGTCCCCGGGACCCGGCACGCCACCCCCACCTCGTCCATGGATCCGCTCTCGACACCGAGCAAGTCGAACGCGGATGCCGGGTCAAGCCGGATGCCCGGAAAGGCCCGGTGGAGGTCGAGGTACCCCCATGTGTCGTGCAGGTAGGTCTGCGCGTGCCCGAACGGTGATCCGTACGTGAAGGTGCTGTACGGCACCCATCCCTCACGACGGATCGCACGGTCCAGACGAGACACGTCGGCAGGCCGGACGAGGATGTCGACATCCGTGCCGGTCTGCATCGCGCGCAGCGACGGGTCGACGGCGTCCCCCTTGATGTGCAGCACATCAACCCCGAGGCGGTCTGCGACAACCTGCACCGCAGCACGACCGAAGCGGAGCCGCACGTCGAGCGGTACCGCCACTTCCTCCACCATGGCGCCAGCCTACCCACGGCGGATAAGCCGACCGACCCTACTGCAGCGCGCTGGTCAGCCGCGCGAGATTGTCGAGCACGGTGGAGCCGAGCCCCTGCCGCTCCCACTCCTCGCTCGTGAGTTCGCGGCTGAGGTTACGGTACTTCGCTTCCACCTCGCGCATCTGCGCGATGAAACCCTCGCCGCGCACCAGAAGCGTGATCTCCATGTTGAGACCGAACGAGCGCATGTCCATGTTGCTCGAGCCGATGATCGCCACCTCGTCGTCGATTGTCATCGACTTGCTGTGCAGAATGTACGGCCGCTTGTACATCCAGATCTTGACTCCCGCCCGCAGCAGAGCCTCGTAGTAGCTGCGCTGGGCGTGATAGACGATCGCCTGGTCGCCCTCCTCCGAGACGAAGAGCTCGACCTTGATCCCACGTTGGCAGGCGGTGGTGATGGCGAGGAGCAGTGCCTCGTCGGGCACGAAATAGGGGCTGACGATGATGATCTGGCGCTGCGCGGCATAGAGCAGTCCAGCGAACAGCTTGAGATTGTTCTGAAACTCAAACCCGGGGCCCGAAGGGATGATCTGGCAGTCGAGCTCCCCCGGCCCTGATCGCACGTCGAACAGGTCGATGTCGTCGGTGAGCACCTCATCGGTCTCGCTGTACCAGTCCGAGAGGAAGACGGCATTGATGGATGCCACGACCGGGCCTTCGATGCGCGCCATCAGGTCGACCCAGTGGAGGCCACGTTTGATGTTCTTCGGCAGGTTGTACGTCGAGTCGGTGACGTTCTGCGATCCGGTGAACGCGACCTGCCCGTCGACGACGAGGAGCTTGCGGTGGTTGCGCAGGTCGGGACGCTGGTATTTGCCTTTGAGCGGTTGCACGGGGAGCATCAGGTGCCACTGCGCACCCATCGCGTCCAGCCGCGTGAGGGTCTGCTTGTAGAAGGGCTTGCCGCGATTCGCCCAGTGATCCAGCAGCACCCGCACGGTCACACCACGTTGCGCGACCTCCTCGAGCGCGGCGAAGAAGTCTTCGGTCGAGGCATCCGCCTGCAGGATGTAGAACTCGACATGCACGTACCGCTCGGCCGTTCGGATGGCCTCCGCCATGGCGGCGAAGCTGCCCTCGTAGTCCGAGATGAGCTGCGCATCGTTGTCGCCCGCGAGCGGCATGGCGCCGAGATTTCGGTTGAGCGTGACCATCGCCGTGAACCACTCCGGAGCGTGTGGTCGGTGGGTGCCGAGGTCGAGGTGGGCGCTCGTGTCGTGGATGTAGTCGTTGATCTGCTCCTGCTTCTTACGCCGCTTGCGGGGCAGCCGCGGGTTTCCGATCAGCAGGAACAGGAACACCCCGATCAGGGGGATGAAGTAGATCGCCAGCAGCCAGGCCATCGCAGCCGTCGGGCGCCGATTGCGTGGCACGATGATGATCGCGAGGATGCGGATGATCAGGTCGACGAAGAAGACGAGGATCAGCCACCACGATGCGTCGAACGTGAGTGTGATCACCGCGGTCTTCCCCCGACTTCGCCCCGTGCGCGGACGGTGTGCCCAGCGTAGTCGCCCGTCCGACAGCCAGCGGAGGCGTGGGCGTGCGCGATCAGGGGTTGGGCTCGCTCGGTGTGGCCGGCGCGGCCGCAGGCAGTCCGCGCTTCGCCCGCTCTTCGGCCTCGATGCGCGAGTACGCGCGCCGCTCGACGCGATCCGCTCGGAGGATGCTGCGCAGCACGAAGAAGAAGATGACCGAGACGACAACGGTCGGCAGCAGCGACCAGAAGACGGCGACCCAGTAGTTCTCCACGTCTCCAGGATACGCGGCCCACCGGTCCTCCCCAGCGGGCCGATCGCGCAGGTCCCTCACAGCGCTCCGCCCCTCCCGCTGCAGCCGATCCGGCGCATTCAGGCTCGACGCATGACCACCATCGTGAAGGCCGCAGACGCGGCTCAATTCCTCGCCCTCGTTCCACGCATGCTCGGCTACCGCCCGACCCGCAGCATCATCCTCATCCCGTTCCACGGCTCCCGCAGCCTGGGTGCGATGCGCGTAGACCTGCCACAGTGCGTCGACGACGATACGGCCGACCGTTCCGCCGCCACACTCATCGGGATGGTCTGCCGCCTTCCCGACGCCGATGCCGTGGCTGCGGTCGTCTACACCGACGCTGCCTTCGACAACGGTCCCCCGCATGCCCGGCTCATCCGTGCGCTCGAACGCCGCGCCGACACGTGCGGCCTGCGGATGACCGACGCGCTGGTCGTCGCCGGCGACGCGTGGGGTTCCTACCTCGACCCGGACCTCCTGGCCTGCGGACGATCCCTTGAGCTGTTGGGCGATGAGCCCGCCGGGGCAGAGCACCTCGCGGTGGCCGACGGCGACCAGATCACGGGGTCGGAGCTTCCGGCCTGCGACTCCGTCGAACGCGAACGAGTGGGCCGCGCCCTGCGCGCGCTCGACGCTGCGGTCACGCTCGTCTGCGGGACGGATGCCGCATCCGGCCGCGCCCGTGGATATCAGGCGCCTTCGCCACAGCGAGACTCCTTCGGCCTGCCCCGACCGCGCGCGCGGTCGAAGGAGACGGCGGGCGCCGGGACCAAGGGCCGCCCTTCGGCCCCAGCAGAAGTCCCCGACTTCGAGACCTTCAGTCCGGATCCTTCCGAGGAGTCCGAGGAGCGCCGGATCGACCCCCTCGCCCTCGCTGCCGTATGCACTCTCGATGACCTGCCCGCTCTGTTCGAGGATGCGCTGCGTTGGGACGCGGACAACCTGCCCGCCTACGACGCCGCCACGATCATCTGGTGCCTCACCCGCCCCGCCCTGCGCGATATCGCGCTCATGGAGTGGTGCGGCGGACTCGCAGCCGGCGACGAAGCCTTCGACGCTCAGCTGCGATGGGAGTCGGGCGAGGAGTACCCGCCTCACCTCGCGATGCATATGTGGGGTGAAGGCGAGCGGCCACAGCCCGAGCGCCTCGAGAATGCCCTGGCCCTCGCCCGGCGGGCGGCGGCGGCTGCTCCGAGCGCGCTTCGGCCCGGTCCGCTCGCCACGTGCGCGTGGCTGGCATGGGCGCTCGGCCGCTCGACCCATGCGGAGCGCTACGCCGTTCAGGCGTGCGACCTCGAGCCCGAACACGGGCTCGCGGAGATCGTACGGTCGTTCGTGCACGCCGGGCATCTCCCCGACTGGGCGTTCCGCCCGCGGTGAGCCGTGGTCGGGCAGCAGGAGCTACTTGACCAGCGGGAAAAGGATGGTTTCGCGGATGCCGAGACCGGTGATCGCCATGAGCAGACGGTCGATGCCCATGCCCATGCCGCCCATGGGCGGCATGCCGTGCTCCATGGCCCGGAGGAACTCCTCGTCGATGCGCATCGCCTCGAGATCGCCACGGGCGGCGAGCTTCGCCTGCTCGACGAAGCGCTCGCGCTGGATGACAGGGTCGATGAGCTCGGAGTAGCCGGTCGCGAGTTCGAAGCCGCGGACGTACAGGTCCCACTTCTCGACCACGCCGGGGATCGTGCGGTGCTCACGCACGAGAGGGCTGGTGTCGAGCGGGAAGTCCATCACGAACGTCGGCCGGGTGAGGCCGCTCTTGACGTGGTGCTCCCACAGCTCCTCGACGAGCTTGCCGTGCGTCGCGTGCGGCGGGGCTTCCACCTCCGCCTCCGCGGCGAGCGCGAGCAGCTCGGCGAGCGAAGCCTCCGGCGTAACGGCGCGACCGATCGCCTCAGACAGCGACCCATACATCGAGAGGCGCTCCCACTGGCCGCCCAAGTCGTACTCGGTGCCATCCGCCCACGTGACGGTGGTCGATCCTGCCACGGCGATCGCTGCGTTCTGGATCAGCGCCTGGGTGAGGTCGGCGATGCCGTTGTAGTCGCTGTATGCCTCGTAGGCCTCGAGCATCGCGAACTCCGGGCTGTGCGTCGAGTCCGCGCCCTCGTTGCGGAAGTTGCGGTTGATCTCGAACACGCGCTCGAGCCCGCCGACGACGGCGCGCTTGAGGAACAGCTCCGGCGCGATCCTCAGGTAGAGGTCCGCGTCGAACGCGTTGGAGCGGGTGACGAACGGACGAGCGGTTGCACCGCCGTGCTGCACCTGCAGCATCGGGGTCTCGACTTCGAGGTAGCCGCGGTCGGTGAAGGTCTGCCGCAGGCTCGCGTTGACCTTGGCGCGGGCGACGACGGTGTCCCGTGCCCGGTCGCGCACGATGAGGTCGAGGAATCGGCTGCGCACGCGGCTCTCTTCGCTGAGCTCGGAGTACATGTTCGGCAGCGGCAGGATCGCCTTCGAGGCGATCTGCCACTCGGCGACCATGATCGAAAGTTCGCCACGACGGCTGGAGATGACCTCACCGTTGACGAAGACGTGATCGCCGAGGTCGACGAGTTCCTTCCACTCCTGGAGCGATGCCTCACCGACGCCGGCGAGCGACACCATCGCCTGGATACGGCTGCCGTCGCCAGCCTGCAAGGTCGCGAAGCAGAGCTTCCCGGTATTTCGACTGAAGACGACGCGCCCGGCCACGGCGGCCGTGAGGCCGGTCTCGGCACCGGCTTCGAGATCGAAGTGCTGTTTCCGTAGCGCCGGAATGGTGTCGGTGACCGGCACGGCCACTGGATAGGCGCCGCCTGAGGCATCCGTCCGCTGCGCGATCAATCGCTCCCGCTTGGCGAGGCGCACGGCCTTCTGCTCGAAGACGTCCTCTTCGGTCGGCTCAGGTGCAGTCGTGTCGGTCATTCGTGCGGGGCTCCTCGCAAAGTCGGCCCCAAGTCTATCGGCGCGCCGATAGACCGTTTCTGGCCCCCGGTCCGGCGCGTGTCCACGGACGATCTAGCGTTCGCCACCAGACCGTTACGCTGATGCGATGAACACGCCTTCACCGCGGGTCGTCGGTCGGGTCGTGGCGGTGTGCATCCCCATCTTGCTGCTGGTGACACTCGTCGCCTGGGCATTCGCGAGTACCGTCGGGTCAAGTCCGGATGACAACTTCCACCTGCCGTCGATCTGGTGCGGCCAAGGCCTCCGGGAGGGACTATGCGAGGAGTCAGGTGATCCGGCGACGCGCCTTGTGCCCGCCGCGCTGCTGGACGCGACCTGCTACGCCTACCACTCCGAGATCAGCGGTGCGTGCTGGGATTCCGCGGCGCAGGGTCTCGCTGAGGCAACCGTCCTCAACACCGACGGGTCCTACCCGCCGCTGTTCTACGCAGCGATGTCGATATTCGCGGGCCCGGACGTCCAGACGTCGGTGCTGCTCATGCGGATCGCCAATGCCGCACTGGCGGTTGGATTACTTACGGCCACGTATTTCGCACTCCCTCGGTTTCTACGAGCCGCACTGCTGGCTCCGACCTTGGTCGCTGTTGTACCGCTGGGCCTGTTCGTGGTTTCCTCGACCAATCCGTCATCGTGGGCGCTGGTTTCCGCCGCGATGGTCTGGGTGTGCTTGTACGGCGCGTTGCGAACCACGGGAAGACGCGAGCTCATGCTCTGCATCCTTGCCGTCGTCGGCGGTGTGATCGGAGCGGGCGCGCGCTCCGACGCAGCGGCGTTCGCCGGATTCGGAGTCGTTCTGGCCTTCATCCTCGGCGCCCGTCGAGGTCGAGCGCTGCTCTACCCGACCGTCGCAGGCACTTTGATCACGGTCATTGCCGTCGCCTTCTACCTATCCGGGGGTCAGGGGCGGGTCGTGATTACCGGACTCGGGACCGACGGGCCCCCGCTGACGACGGCAGACCACATCTCCAACCTGCTCGGCGTCCCGGGGCTCTGGATCGGTGTGTTCGGCACCGCGGGGCTTGGCTGGCTTGACACGATCATGCCCGTTGCCGTGCCAGTACTCGCGTTCGGCTCCTTCTGCGCGGCGGTGATCGTCGGCATGCGCCAGGTCGGATGGCGTCGCGGCGTTGCGCTCGGTGTTGTCGTCGCGGCGCTGTGGGCGGTGCCCTTCGTCAAGCTCGCGCAGACCGGCGTGCACGTCGCAGACAATCTCGTCCAGCCGCGCTATATCCTTCCGTTGCTGATCATCCTGCTCGGCGTGGCCTCGGCGACCGCGACCGCCCACACGGAATGGTCCGTCCCGCGTGTGGTCACTGTCGGATCGGCAGTGACCATCGCCGCCGCACTCGCGCTCCATGTCAACATTCGTCGATACACGACCGGTTCAGATCAACCCTCGATCGACCCGGGCGCCGAGGCTGAGTGGTGGTGGTCAGGCGTCCCGGCGCCCATGGTTATCTGGATTGTGGGATCGCTCTCGTTCGCCCTCGTCTTCGTCCTGCTGGCCGTGCTGCGGAGCGTCCACGACGAGGTCCCGGTTTCGACCCCCGCCCCGCCGCAAGAACCGACGATGGAACGGCTCGCATAAGGCGAGCTCGGCCGGCTCGCCAAGTGGCTGCCAGCGGATCAGATCGCGCACCGTGGCCGCGGCGCGGCGAACACCCGTGCCGCGCTCTCCTGCTCGGAGAAATGGCTCCACCCCTCGACGGGCACCGGCACGACGAGCGTCGCTGATGCGAGTTCGATCAGCTCGACGGCGGCCGCGGCATCCATCGTGTACGCCAGCGGGCAGGTGACCCGCCAGCGTGGCGGTGCTCAATGCCAGGGCGTGGGGCCGCGGCGCCCATCGCCGACCGGGAGGAACGTGGCCGGGTCGGCCACAGTCAGGTGTTCGAGGCGGATCCTGGTCTCGCCCATGAGCGATGACTGGCGGGCGGCGATGCACGCGTCGACTCCGCGATCGGCGTTGGAGGCGGCGGCCCTCGATCGTCAGCAGCCCGTCGAAGTAGATCGGAGCGTGATCCTGGCTCCGCCCGGTGCTGTTGCTCTTGCCTCGGCGATTCGGGCGCGCAGCCCCTCGATGGTGCTGATCATCCGTGGATCGTATCGGTGAGCCTGTCCCCGTCGGCGGACCCGGCGTCGGCGAGTGCGTGGTCCATCGTGGAGTGCACAAGCGCCGACAGGTGCGAGCCAGGGTGCGGCACCCCCGCCGAGCGCAGCAGCCCGGCAGCCTGCTGGACGATCGCCCGCGAGAAAGTCGTCGCTGTCGCGATTCCCTCGGCATAGGCCGCTCGGTCCTCCTCGGCGATGACGACGGGCTCGCAGCCGAGCTCGACCGCGAGCGCCTGCGCGATCGGCAGCACCGGACCTGGCGCGGTGACGGCCGCATAGGCGGTGGCCAGCACCCGCAGGTCCATCGAGGTGCCCGTGAAGACGATCGCCGGATGGACGGCCAGGGGGATCGCCCCGCGGGCGACCGCGGGCGTGAGCACGGTGGTGCCGTAGGCGGGGTCGGTGTGCAGCACGAGCTGGCCCGGCTGCCAGGCACCGACATCGGCGAGGCCCGCGACCAGGCCGGGGAGTTCGTCGTGCGGCACCGCGATGATCACCAGTTCGCTGCGGCGGGCGACCTCGACGGCATCGAGCACCGGCAGCCCGGGCAGCACGGCTTCGACCCGTTCGTCGTCCGACCCGCGCGTGATGCCGATCAGCGCGTGCCCGGAGCCGGCGAGTGCTGCGCCGATCACGGGCCCGACCCGTCCTGCCCCGATGATCCCGACGCCGAGCCTCCCGTCGCGCCTCATGACTGCTCCTCCTCCTCTGCCCAGCGGTGCGTGCGATCGACCGAAGCCGAGCGCACGGCGCCCGCCGAGGTCTCAGCGAACAAGCTCAGGGCTTCGTCCCGGTCAATGACCGACAGCGCGGCCGACACCGGTCCCGACACGGTGTGCGCCCGCGCCGAGGCGATCCGCAGCATCCGGTCGATCGGACCCTGCTCCAGGGCGACACTCTGCAGCCGCGCCAGCGGCAGGATCGCCAGCTGACGCCAGATCGCCCCGCGCCGCAGGAGCAGCATGTCCGGCGTCACCCGGAAGCCGTTGCGCCGCCACGACAGCGGCCGCAGGAACCATGCCCGCCGCGGGGAGTTCGTGAACGTGTCGCCCGCAGCCGGACGCAGTACGCCCTGCCGCACGATCAGCGGCCACTCTTCGGGCGGCACGTCCGGCAGCAGCAGCTCGAGCACGCGCTGCACATCAGCGAGCTTGCCCACCGGGAGCACCGTCGTGAACTGGTCGCGATTGGTATCGCTCAGGCTCTTGCCAGACAGCCGATTGATCCGGATGCTCCACCAACCCGCTGGGCGCCACAGGATCGACTGCGCCACCTCGACGGCATGCACCCGGCCTGGGGGCACGATCTCGGTGATCGTGGTCAGCAGGCCGAAGGTGATGCGCACGCCGTCGGGCGTCGGGGCGATCGAATAGCGCAGCGACCGCGCGATCGAGCGGACCCAGTAGGCGATGAAGCCGATCACCGCGGGCACCATGCCGATGAGCAGCCAGGGCGTGCCCTGGATCGAGCCGACCGCGATGGCACCGATGGCGAACAGCAGTCCGACCGTCCCAGGACTGATGATGTGGGATGCCACGAGTCGGACGATCGGGATCTGCACGACCGATTCCGGCACGGCGACGGGTGCCTCATCGCCCTCGATGAGCCCGGTCACACCCCGTGAGACCGCCTGGCCGAGCGCGCTCACCCGCGAACCCTGCGCCGCGGGATGAGCCGCGGCATCCGCGAGGCGTCGTCCCGAGGCGAGGCGCAGGATGTCGGCGCGGACGGCCTCGGCATTCGAGGTGGAGAGGTACTCCAGCCGGACATTGCCGTCAGTGCCCGCGCCGACCACCTCGAGTTTCGCCATGCCGAGCAGGCGCGCGACCATCGGACGGATCAGGTTGACCCCCTGCACCCGATCGAGCGGGGCACGGCGATGCGTGCGGAACAGGATGCCGCTGCACACCTCGACGGCGTCTCCAGTGATCCGCAGCGTGTGGAACCGCCACGACAGGTAGTAGACGGCCGTCAGCGCCAGCAGGACCGCCAGCACGGCGAGCGCTGCGACCAGGTAAAGGTTGTTCGCGATCACCCAGTCGACCGGGTCACCGCTCTCGAACCCCTCGAGCTCTCGGTCGATGTCCACGTCGGGGGCGAGCCAGGGGAGGAACAGCACGACCAGACGGTCGCGCAGGTTGGCGATGATGATGCCGGCCACGACGACGAGGAACAGCCCCCCGCGCAGCACCGGGGTCAGTGGGTGCAGCCGATGCCACTCGCCGTCGCTCAAGGGCGACCGCGCGAGCAGTGGTGGGGGCGGCGGGACGCGATCGGGTGCGCTGTCCGGCACCGCGTCCGCAGATGGCACGGCGTCAACCGGTGGCGGGCCGCCCTGGGTCGGGTCGCTCATAGGCCGGTCCGCCGGCTCTCGGCCACGGCGACGAGGTGATCGCGCAGCGTCTCGGCCGTGGTCTGCTTGAGGCCCGGAATGGTGACGCCGGTGCTGGCCGCCGCGGTGACGAACTTGAGCTGTGCGATGCCGAATCCGCGGTCGAGGGGGCCGTGGGTGATGTCGACGAGCTGCATGCGCCCGTAGGGGACGGCGACCATCCGCTGCCAGAGGATTCCCCGACGGAAGACGAGGTCGTCGTGCCGCAGCTGATAGCCGATCGCGCGCACCTGACGAGGGAGGATCGCGATGGTCCAGATCAGGATGACGCTGACGATCCCGCCGGGGATCAGCGCCCAGGTCTGGTGGAAGAAGAGAACAAGCACGAGCATGATGGCCACGACGACCGCGAGGCTGAGGCCAGACGAAATGAGCTGCACCCACAGGTAGCTGCGAGAGATCTGGTGCCAGACGCCCTGCTCGAGGGCGAGCCGGTGCGGCGACCGCGGCTCGATCAGCCGGTCGTAGGTGTTCGCGTCGAGTACGGCTTCGGTGTTCGCGTCGAGCACGGCTTCGGTGTTCGGGTCGAGCGCGGAGCCGACGGTCGCGTCGAGCGCGGCATCCGTCCCCTCGTCAGTGGGAGTGGACGTCGTATCCGGTCTCGGCGTCTCCGGGATGTTCGTCATCGTCGTCCTTCCGAATCGTGCACAGATGCTCGGCGACGAGGCCCGCGGTCATGAGCAGGACGCCGCAGACGATCGTCGCGATCACCGCTCCCCACGAGCCTATCGACGGTGTGACGGGGCGGGTGAGGAGGAAGAGGGCGAGGCCCCCCGCGAAACCGCCGAAACTCGCACCGACGATGGCCGAAGACTTGGCGAGCATCGCGATCCGCAACGCGCGGAACGGATTCACCGGCGAGCCGTCGGCGCCTCTGGTCGCGCGGCGGATCGGCAGCGCCAGCACGACGATGATGACGCCCAGCACGACCAGCAGGATCGGCAGCGTCACCGCTGGAGTGAAGGTCGGTCGCCCCGCTCCGGTGAGCAGCTGGTCGAGAAGAAAGCCCGCGGCCACGCCGATGCCCGCGGCGAGCACCAGGATGGCGGCGCCGGTGCGCTTCACGAACCCTCCCGGAGGCGCTCGAGGAGCGTGTCGACGCGGCCCGCGCCGGGAAGCTCGGCATCGGGGTCGATCAGGAGCCACGGCTCCAAAACGAAGCTGCGCTCGGCGGCCCGCGGATGCGGCAGGAGCAGCCCGGGATCGTCGCTGCGCACGTCCCCGTACGCGATGAGGTCGAGGTCGAGGGTGCGATCGCCCCACCGTTCCCGGCGCTCACGCCCGTGCCGCGCCTCGATGGCATGCAGGTAGGAAAGCAACACGGTGGGCGCCAGCCGGGTGGTGACGAGGGCGACGGCGTTCAGGTATGCCGGGGCCGAGGCATCCGGTCCATCCGGTCGCACGGCGACCGATTCGATGGCGGCCGATGCGCGGACGGCGTCGACCAGGGGCAGTCGACGCAGATCGGCGACCGCCTCATCCAGCACCGCGGCGCGATCGCCGAGGTTGGCGCCCAGGGCGACGACGGCTTCGACGGCAGGACGCTCGGACGCCTGGTCGGATCCGCGGAACCCTTCCGCGAGGCGACGGCTCACGAGGGCTCCCCCGCTTCGGCGGCACGTCGGATGGTCACCGAGACGTCCGCGAACGGCACGGTGATGGGCGCCTGCGGCTTGTGGATGGTCACGCTCACCATCCGGACATGATCCCAAGTCAGCAAGTCGTCGGCGATGCGCGCGGCGAGCTTCTCCAGAAGATGGACCGGGTCGTTCGAGACGAGGGCGACGATGCGCTCGGCGACCTCGCCATAGTGCACGGTGTCGGCGACATCGTCAGACGCCGCCGCCCGGGCAGTGCTGACGAAGAGGGTCACATCGACGACGAACTCCTGACCCTCGCGACGCTCCTCCTCGAAGACGCCGTGGTGGCCGAAAGCTCGAACACCCGTCAGGGTGATCTCGTCTAGGAAGTCCATCCAGCACCTTTCTCCCAGCTGCGGGCGACCCGCAGCGCGTCGACCGTCGCCGATACATCGTGCACCCGCACGGCCCATGCGCCGGCCTGCGCGGCCAGCACGCTCGTCACCGCTGTGGCGAAGTCACGCCGTTGGACGGATGCCTCCGCTCCGAGTGCATCGGCGAGGAAGCGCTTGCGGCTCGTGCCGACCATCATCCGCGGGCCGAGCCCGGCGATCCGGGGCAGCCCGCGAAGCACTGCCCAGTTCTGCGCGCCCTGCTTGCCGAAGCCGATGCCGGGGTCGACGATCACCCGGGAAGGCGCGATCCCGGCCGCCCCGGCGGCGTCGATCCGCGCCGACAGCTCCCGCAGCACTTCGAGCACGACATCGTCGTACTCCGCCTGCGCGTACATGGCGGAGGAGGGACCTCGCCAGTGCTGCAGCACGACATCCGCGCCTGTTGGCGCGATCGCCGCGAGCATGTCGGGGTCGGCCAGCCCGCCCGAGACGTCGTTGACGATCCGGGCGCCCGCCTCCACGGCGGCTAGGGCGGTGCTCGCATTCATGGTGTCGATGCTGAGGACGGCGCCGGCCTCGGCGAGCGCTCGAACCACGGGCAGCACGCGCTCTCGCTCGACGGAAGGGTCGATGCGCTGCGCGCCCGGCCGGGTGGACTCGCCCCCGATGTCCAGCAGGTCGGCACCCTGCGCACGAAGCGCCAGACCGCGCGCGATCGCGGCATCCGTGTCCAGGTAGAGCCCGCCGTCGCTGAATGAGTCGGGAGTGACGTTGACCACCCCCATCACGAGGCAGCTCATCCGCGCCGCGCGCTCACTCGCGACCCGCCAGGCGTGGCGGCCCGATCAGGGCGATGAGCTCGGCGCGCGCGGCCGGTTCGGCGAGCTCGCCGCGGGCGGCGATCGTGACGGTGGAGGCCTCGGGCTGACGCTCCCCCCGCATCGTGACGCAGCCGTGCGAAGCGTCGAGCACTACGAGCACCCCGCGGGTGTCGAGCG
This sequence comes from Microbacterium sp. P5_E9, assembly GCF_054049175.1. NCBI lineage: Bacteria > Bacillati > Actinomycetota > Actinomycetes > Micrococcales > Microbacteriaceae > Microbacterium > Microbacterium sp. P5_E9. The sequence goes on from NZ_JBFUMV010000010.1 coordinate 135,547, forward strand.
CCTCGGAGATGGTGTCGGCGATCTGCTCGCCGAGCCGCTCCTGCACCTGGGGTCGCGCGGACAGCACCTCGACGACCTTGGGGAGGGCGCCGAGACCCACCACCTGGTCGCCGGGCAGATACGCGATGTGCGCCCACCCACGGAACGGCAGCAGATGGTGCTCGCAGACAGACCGGAAGTGGATGTCGCGGAGCATGACCGCCCCGGACGGCGCAGTCTCCGGCGCCGGGCCGTGCGAGATCGAGATCGTGTGGGCGAGCGGAGCGGCAGGATCCTGCCCGACCCCGGCGAAGAACTCCGTGTAGGCGTCGGCCACGCGCGTGGGGGTCGCCTTGAGGCCCGGGCGCTCTGGATCCTCCCCGATCGCTTCGAGGAGCTCTCGCACGAGCGCGGCGACACGCTCACGGTCTACGGCCACAGGCCGAGCCTACGCGGTCGCGGGACGCGCCTGTCCGGTCGGCTGACGGCGGGGAGCCTTCTCCGGCACGGTCTGCTCGGCCTCGACCGAAACAGCCAGGCCCAGCTCGCTGCGGTGCGGCACATCGACGGGAGGGCGGGCCGAGACCGGTCGCCCCTCGCTGGACAGCCACTGCGGGCGCGGCGGCAGCTTCTGGACGTCGCTGAAGATCTCCGCGAGCTCGATGTGGTCGAGCGTCTCCTTCTCGAGCAGCGCCAGCGCGAGTCGATCGAGCACCTCACGGTTGGCGTTGATCACCTCGTAGGCCTCGTTGTGGGCCTGTTCGATCAGCGCGCGCACCTGTGCGTCGACCCGCTCCGCGACACGTTCGCTGAAGTCGCGGCCGTGACCCATGTCGCGGCCCATGAAGACCTCACCCGAGGAGGAGCCGAGCTTGACGGGTCCGACATCCATCGTCATGCCGTACTCGGTGACCATCTTGCGGGCGATGTTCGTCGCCTTCTCGATGTCGTTGCTGGCGCCGGTGGTGGGGTCGTGGAAGATGATCTCCTCAGCCACGCGGCCGCCCATCGCGTACGCGAGCTGGTCCTGCAGTTCGTTGCGGGTGATCGAGTACTTGTCGTCGAGCGGGAGCACCATCGTGTATCCGAGCGCCTTGCCGCGCGGCAGGATCGTGACCTTCGTGACGGGGTCGGTGTGGTTCATCGCCGCGGCCGCGAGCGCGTGCCCGCCCTCGTGGTACGCCGTGATGAGCTTCTCTTTGTCCTTCATCACGCGAGTGCGGCGCTGGGGGCCGGCGATCACGCGGTCGATGGCCTCGTCGAGGGCGCGGTTGTCGATCAGCTGCGCGTTGGAGCGAGCGGTCAGCAGCGCAGCCTCGTTGAGGACGTTCGCCAGGTCGGCGCCGGTGAAGCCGGGGGTCTTGCGGGCGACGACCTCGAGGTCGACGCCGTCCGCGAGCGGCTTGCCACGGCCGTGCACCTCGAGAATGCGGGTGCGGCCCTTGAGGTCGGGCGCATCGACGCCGATCTGGCGGTCGAAGCGACCCGGACGCAGCAGAGCGGGATCCAGGATGTCGGGGCGGTTGGTCGCCGCGATGACGATGACGTTCGCCTTCGGGTCGAATCCGTCCATTTCGACGAGCATCTGGTTGAGCGTCTGCTCGCGCTCGTCGTGCCCGCCGCCCATGCCGGCACCGCGGTGGCGGCCGACGGCGTCGATCTCGTCGATGAAGATGATCGCCGGAGCGCTCTCCTTCGCCTGGTTGAACAGGTCGCGCACGCGGCTCGCGCCGACGCCGACGAACATCTCGACGAAGTCGGAACCGGAGATCGAGTAGAACGGGACGCCCGCCTCACCGGCGACAGCGCGGGCGAGCAGGGTCTTGCCGGTTCCGGGAGGGCCGTACAGCAGGACGCCCTTCGGGATCCGCGCACCGACGGCCTGGAAGCGCGAGGGGTCCTTCAGGAAGTCCTTGATCTCCTGCATCTCCTCGATGGCCTCGTCGGAGCCGGCGACGTCCTCGAAGGTGACCGTCGGAGTCTCCTTGGTCACGAGCTTGGCGCGGGACTTGCCGAACTGCATGACCTTGCTGCCGCCGCCCTGGGCGGAAGACAGCAGGAACCAGAAGAGCAGGCCCAGCAGCAGGATCGGGAGGAAGAGCGAGATGAAGCCGTCGAACCAGCTCGCACGCGGAACGGCGTCGTCGAAGCCGTCCTTCGGGTCGGCCGCGGTGATCGCGGCGACCACCTCGTCGGCACGGGCCTCGATGTAGTAGAACTGCACCTCGGTCGCGCCCTCGTACGGCTCGGAGAGCGTCATGTCGACACGCTGATCGCCGTCGGTCGTCGTGACCTCGGTGACGGTTCCGCCGTCGAGCAGTTCGAGTCCCTGTTGGGTGGAGATCTGCTTGGCCCCGCCGAGGCTCGAAATCAGAGAGAAGCCCACGACGAGCAGGAACCCGATCATCAGCACGTAGAAGAGCGGATTGCGGGTGATCTTCTTGAGGTCCATGGTGCGGGCTGGGCCCGTTCCCTTTCGTCAGCCGACCCGCGGCAGGGTGGCGGAAGCCGCGCCGACGGGTGGATTCAGGGTATCGCGGGCAGGCTATGACGAATCTGTGCATTCGCCCATGGCGGAATCGATGCGCGCTGGGCGGGTGCGACGGAGCAGCGCGGTTCAGGAGTAGACGTGCGGTGCGAGCACCGCGACGTCGCGGAGATTCCGGTACTTCTCGGCGTAGTCGAGGCCGTACCCGATGACGAATTCGTTCGGGATGTCGAAGCCGATGTAGCGGCACTCCACGTGCACCTTCGCGGCATCCGGCTTGCGCAGCAGCGCGAACACCTCGACCGACGCAGCGCCACGGGACTCGAAATTCTCGAGCAGCCAGGACAGCGTGAGCCCGGAGTCGATGATGTCCTCGACGATGAGCACATGTCGGCCGTGGATGTCGGAGTCGAGGTCCTTGCGGATCTGCACCACACCGCTGGACTTGGTCCCGGTCCCGTACGACGACACCGCCATCCAGTCCATCTCCATCGCCGTGGGCAGCGCCCGGGCGAAGTCGGCCATCACCATGACGGCGCCCTTGAGGACGCCTACGAGCAGGAGATCCTTGCCGGCGTAGTCCGCGGCGACCTGCGCCGCGATCTCGTCGAGCTTGCTCCGGATCTGCTCCTCGGTGACGAGGACTTCGGTGATGTCGCTCTGGATCTCGGCCGCACGCATGAGGCGAGTCTAGGGGCGGACGCCTGGGAGCCTGGTGACGGAGCGACGTCGCTCAATGGTGCTTGCGCGTGATCGGCTTCAGTCGGGCGGCGGTCTCGTCCCAGAGTTGGGCGAAGGCCGCCGCGGCCTCCGTGCGCGGCGCGAACGCGGCGAGAGGTGCCCGCTCCGAACCCATGCGCTCGACGTGGATCGTGCTCGGCACCACGACCTCGGTCATCTCCTTCTCCGTGGTGGGAAGGTCGGCGATCGCCGCGCGATGTCCCGTCCTGCGCCGATCCGCCATGGAGATGAACCCGATGATCCTGGGCGGCTTCTTCTCCGAGCGCACGACATCGCGCACCTGCTGGAGGGAGCGCGCCGACAGCGGCGATGGCTGCAGCGGGAGCACGATGACATCCGCCGCGGTGATGACATTGTGAGCGAGCAGCGACTCCCCCGGCGGGCAGTCCAGGATGACGATGTCGTACTTGCGAGCGAGCGGCCCGAGCAGCAGCGCGAGGCGCTGGGTCGAGTGCTTGGTCTGGTCGAGTGCGAGCTCGAGGTCGCGGTAGCTGTCGTCGGCCGGCAGCACGTCGAGGTTCGCGTAGCCGGTGTCGCGCACGACCTGGCCGATCTTGGTCTTGCCCCGGATGAGCGCCTCGGCCCCGCCCTTCAGCTTGGGCCGAACGTCGAGCAGCCACGTCGACGCAGCCTGCGGGTCGAGGTCCCAGAGGAGCACGCGGTAGGACTTCGCTGCTTCCCAGGCGAGATTCACAGCGGTCGTCGTCTTGCCGACCCCGCCTTTGACGCTGTACACCGCGACGACCTTCACGGGCACACCCTAGTTCAGCCCTTCCGTCCGGGCGAGGACTAGAAGCAGCCGAGGCTCAGCCGGCGGCGGTGAAGAGGAGCCGCGCACCCGTTCGGCCGGCGCGGCAGCCCGGGAGATCGATCGGGCCCTGTCCGGTCCATTCCGTCACGAGGCGTGCGACTTCGAGCGTCTGCGCACGGGTGAGACTCGCCCCGAACTCCGCCGCCACGACATACCGGATGATGCGATGCCGCAGCGCGGCCGGATTGGCGGCCAGCGCCGGGACCGAGACCGAGATGCCTGCTTCGGCATGCTCGACGAGGTCTTCGATCGTCTCCTCGATCATCTCGTCGAACGCCGCCGCGTCTTCGCGCAGCTGCTCGGCGGTCCGGGCGAGCGCCTCGGCGATCCCCGGGCCCAGCTCCTCTTCCAGGACCGGCAGGACGCGACCGCGCACCCGCACGCGGGCAAATCGAGGGTCGGCGTTGTGCGGATCCATCCAGGGCGCGAGCCCCTCGGCTGCGCACGCGGTGCGAGTGGTTGCGCGCCGCACCCCGAGCAGCGGCCGGAGCAGGTCGACCCCCTCGACGAGCCGCGCGACGGGTGCCATGCCCTGCAGGCTCGCCGCACCGGACCCCCGCGCCAGCCCCAGCAGCACCGTCTCGGCCTGGTCGTCGAGCGTGTGGCCGGTCAGAACGGCGACCGCTGCGAGGGCGGATGCCTCGGCGGCGAGCGCCGCATACCGCGCGGTGCGGGCGGCGGCCTCGGGGCCGCCGCCCGCACCCACCTCGACCGGGGTGACACGCGCTTCGAGCCCGAGAGCCTGGGCCTGCGCGGATGCCGCCGCCGCGGCATCCGCCGATCCCTCCTGGAG